>NZ_JBFAXR010000053.1:0-54682 GCF_040680895.1 Streptomyces sp. NPDC051940
GAAGTACCCGTGGAGGTCCTGGTAGTCGTCGTAGGTCCGGTTGTAGATCCGGTCGTCGAAGTACTCCCACTTCCGGCTGTCGCCGCCGGCGCCGACGCGGCCCCCGCGAGCGCGTTGATACGGCCCGGGTCGCCGCACAGGACGAGCAGGGCTCCGGCCCGCTGCACGGCGCCGGCCAGCCCGTGGGCGACGACGGTGTCCTCGCCGCCGTTCACGGCCACGACCACGACGGGCCGCGGGGCCAGCCGCCCGGCGGCGGCGTCGGCGTAGAACACGTCGTCGGCCACCGACTGCTGGGCCCAGTAGGCGTCCTCGCCGAAGGACAGCTCGTGCGCGGCCCACGGGTGCGGCTCACCGGTGGTCAGGACCAGCACCTCGCCCGGCGGTCGGCCGGACTCCAGCAGCAGGTCCACGGCCTCGTCGGCGGCGTCGACGGCACCCTCGGCGGAGCTGGGGATCAGCTGCAGCTGGGGTCCGGCGGCGGCCGGCTTGGTCTCGTTACGGGGGGTACGGGCCGCCGGAACTCGTCCGGGGCCGGGGCGGCCGGGCCGTGCGGGACGGGGGCCGGGGACAGGACGCGGGCTCGCTACGGCGCGGCCCGGAACGCTCTCGTGAATCTGAGGCTCCTCGGGAGAGAGAGGCATGAGCTGATGTCTATCAAACATGAGTAGGGATCAAGACGCGGGGTGGCGTCAATCGGATATCGAAGGCGCGAACCCCCCGTGAACCGTCGATCGTCAGATGTCGAAGCCGAGCTGCCCCGCCGCTTCCAGCGCTGCCGTCTCGGGCGAGGTCCTCGGCCGCTTCAAATGCTGCCAACGCGGCAACGCATCAAGATATGCCCACGACAGCCGGTGCAGTTCACTGGGTCCCAGTTCCTCGAGCGCGGCCTTGTGTACGGGCGAGGGGTAGCCGGCGTTGTCGGCGAAGGCATAGGCGGGGATCGGCGCGCCGAGTTCGGCCATGAGCGCGTCGCGGTGCTCCTTGGCGAGGACGGAGGCCGCGGCGACGGCGACGCAGCTCTGGTCGCCCTTGATCACGGTGCGCACGTGCCAGGGCGGGCCGAGGTAGTCGTGCTTGCCGTCGAGGATGACGGCGTCGGGTCGGACGGGCAGCGCCTCCAGCGCGCGTACGGCGGCCAGGCGCAGCGCCGCGGTCATACCGAGTTCGTCGATCTCCGTGTGGCTGGCCTCGCCGATGGCGTGGGCCGTCACCCAGTCGTCGAGCCGGACCGCGAGCGCGGCGCGGCGCCTGGGCGTGAGCAGCTTGGAGTCGGTGAGCCCCTCGGGCGCCCGGCGCAGCCCGGTGACGGCGGCGCACACGGTGACCGGACCGGCCCAGGCGCCGCGGCCCACTTCGTCGATACCGGCGACGATCTTCGCTCCGGTCTTCGCGCGGATCGAGCGCTCGACGGCGTGGGTGGGAGGTACGTACGTCATGACGCTTTCAGATTACGCCCCCGGGGCCGCCCGGCGGACCGGGGCCCCGGGAACGCGCGAGTCAGGATCCATGCGGACGCGGGTCGGGTCCGGGGCTGAGCAGCGGGATCATGATCTCGTCGACCACCCGCACCAGGTCCTCCTCCCGCACGTCGGCCCCGCTGACCTTGTGCCGGTACATCATCATCGCGGGCAGCACGTCGACGACGAGCTCACTGGTGGCGTCCGGGCGGACGTCGCCGCGGTTGATGCCGCGTTTGACGATCTCGCAGGTCAGCTCCTTCCCGGGTTCGAGGACGCGGCCGATGATCAGGCCCATGAAGCGCTCCGCCTGGCCGCGGTCGCACTCGTCGAGCAGGACCCGCAGCGCCTGGCCCGAGCGGGAGTACATGCGCGAGCGCAGCATCCGCACGAGGCCGAGGAGGTCGTCGCGCAGGCTGCCGAAGTCCGGGAGGCGGTCGACCGGGGGGAGGCCGGCCTTCAGCGCGTCGGCGACCAGATCGGATTTCGAGGACCAGCGACGGTATACGGCGGCCTTGCCCGTCTGCGCACGGGCGGCCACACCCTCGATCGTCAGCCCGTTCCAGCCGACCGTGCCGAGCTGGTCGAGGGCGGCGTCGAGGATCGCCTTCTCCAGCACACTGCCCCGTCGCCGGGCTGCTGCGGGGTGCGCGCCGGGAGCGGTCCGGTGCGAACTACCCATAAGTTTTCACTCCATTGAAACCTAGTGAACGCTTGCGTTCCTTGAGCGGAAGTCACTACTGTCGGACGCGACAGTGAACGCTATCGTTCACTATTTCACGTGCAAGGGGAGCATGGTGACAACCTCTGTAAAGGACCGCACGGGGCCGACTCCGGCCCCACGTGCGGACAAACGCGGCATAGCACTGGTGCTGATCGCCGCGTGTCAGCTGATGGTGGTCCTGGACGCGACGATCGTGAACATCGCGCTGCCGCACATCCAGACCGCCCTCGACTTCTCAACGACCGGTCTCACCTGGGTGGTCAGCGCCTACACCCTGACCTTCGGCGGGCTCCTGCTGCTGGGGGGCCGGGCCGGTGACATCCTCGGCCGGCGCCGTGTGTTCATCTTCGGCATCCTGCTCTTCGTCGTCGCGTCTCTGCTCGGCGGCCTGGCCCAGGAGCCCTGGCAACTGCTGGCCGCCCGGGCGCTGCAGGGGGTCGGCGGTGCGATCGCGTCGCCGACGTCGCTCGCGCTGGTGACCACCACGTTCCCCGAAGGCCCGGAGCGCAACCGCGCGTTCGGCGTGTTCGCGGCCGTCTCCGCGGGCGGCGGCGCCGTCGGCCTCCTCGCGGGCGGTCTGCTCACGGACTGGCTGAACTGGCGCTGGGTGCTCTTCGTCAACGTGCCGATCGGTGTGGCGATCGTAGCGCTGGTGCCGCTGTACATCAGCGAGTCGGAGCGCCATCCGGGCCGCTTCGACTTCGTCGGCGCCATCACGTCCACGCTGGGCGTGGCCTCCCTGGTGTACGGCTTCATCCGCGCGGCCGACAAGGGCTGGGACGACAGCCGGGCGCTGCTGTGCTTCGGTGTCTCCGCGGTGCTGCTGGTGGTGTTCATCGTGGTGGAGCGAATAGCCCGCGATCCCATCACTCCGCTGAAGATGTTCCGCGACCGGAACCGCGCCGGCACGTACGTCATCATGACGACCCTGGCCGCCGCGATGTTCGGCATGTTCTTCTACATCGTGCTCTTCGTGCAGAACGTGCTGGGGTACAGCGCCATCAAGGCGGGCCTGGCCTTCCTCCCGGTCACCTTCGCGATCGCGCTGGGCGCCGGGCTGTCGCAGCGGTTCCTGCCGGTGCTGGGCCCGAAGCCGTTCATGGTGGCGGGCACGCTGCTGACGGCGGGCGGTATGGCGTGGCAGACGCAGATCGACTCGTCCAGCTCGTATCTGGGCGGCGTCTTCGGGCCGATGGTGATCTTCGGCTTCGGTATGGGTCTGAACTTCGTGACGCTCACCCTGACGGCCGTCTCCGGCGTGCCGCAGCACGAGGCGGGTGCGGCCTCCGCCCTGCTCAACGTGACGCAGCAGGTGGGCGGTTCGATCGGGCTGGCCCTGCTGACCACGGTGTTCGGCTCGGCCAGCCGGGACGAGGCCAAGCAGCAGGTCCCCGACTTCATGGCGCACGCCTCGGCGCAGGCGAAGGCGGTCTTCGACAAGACCGGCCAGCTGCCCGGCAAGTGGGGCGGGGAGGTACTGGCGGCCGGCATCGCCCAGAGCTTCTGGCTGGCCGTCGGCATGATCGGCATCGCGGCCCTGACCGCGCTGTTCGTGATCCAGGTCCGCAAGAGCGACCTGGAGGCCCTCAGCGGCAACGGGGGCGGCGGCGCCCCGCACTGAGCCGGTCCGCGCCGAGCTCCTCATGCGGCCCGGGGCCCCTCGTCACCGCGACGAGGGGCCCCGGGCCGTACGGCTACCTCACGCCGCTGATCGGGCACTGCGTCGTCCGGGCGTCGGACACGGGCAGGGAACTCGGCTCCCGGCTCGTGTCCACCAGCGGCCGGCTCGCCAGGATGTCCCGCGCCCGCCGCTCGGCCAGCGAGGTCGCGTACCACGGACCCCCGTCGCCCAGCTCCTCGGCGATGGGCGCGAGCGCGCAGGAGCGCAGCGGCTCCGGGAGCTTGTCCAGCGCCGGCACCGCGTCCGCGGACAGCCGCGACAGATAGTCCACGTCGATCTTCGACGTGCGCTCGTGCCGCGCGACGTTCTGCTCCGCGATGATCCCGTCCGGGTTGACCAGCCCGAACGCCAGCACCGCCGCCGCGGCCGAACCGGCCACGGCCCGCGGCAGCCACCGCGCCCCGAACACCCCGGCCGCCATGATCATCACGATCACCAGGCCCAGCCACACCTCCATGGCGTACACCGAGATCCGCAGCCGGGTCAGCCCGTACGCGTCGACGTACAGGTCCATCCGCCGCAGCGCGGACGCGACGACGACCAGCGTCAGCGCGCACAGCGTGCCCAGGACCCCCCGGACCAGCACCCGGTCGCGGTGTCCGGCGCGCGGTGCCCAGCGCTGCGCGAGGGCGATCACCACCAGAACGAGCACGGTCGCCCACAGCAGCTGCCAGAAGCCCTGCCGCGCGTACTGGGCGTAGGTCAGCCCGGTCTCGCGCAGCACGGTGTCGTAGCCGCCGAAGAGCACCACGAGCTGGACGGAGATGAAGAACGCGAACAGGACGTTCAGCACGGCCAGCGGCAGCGCCCACTCCAGCCGGCCGCGCGCCTTGCCGGGCTTGGTGCGGATCCGGTCCCAGCGGGCGGGCGCCGCCGCGTTGCGCGCGGCGGCCAGCGCGCCGAACGCGCCGAGGAGGAACAGGAACGCCCGCCACGGGCTGTCGCCGAGGGTGATGTCCGGCACCAGCGAGCCCAGCAGATCCGCGAACGCCGCGTCCGCGGAGGCGAACAGCGCCCCGAAGACGATCAGCAGCCCTGCCGCGATGCCCACGGTCCGGATCCAGAACACCCACCGCTGCCGGTTCACCGCCGCCCGCCGTTTGATCCCGTCGACCAGCCAGGCCACCGAGGCCGGCGCGGCGCTGAACAGCCCCGTGGGCCCGAGCACCACGGCGTACCAGCTGCGCCCGCCGACCAGCGCGCAGGTGCCGGCCGCCAGGGCCGCGACCATCGCCAGCCCCACCGGCCAGCCGGCCTCCCGCAGCAGTGGTACGACGAGCAGCCCCAGCCCGCCCGCCGCCCACAGCAGCGCCCACGGGCGGACGGTGCGCCCGGCGGCCTGCGCGGCGAAGAACGCGGCGGCCGCCGCGGGCACGGCGACGATCAGCAGGTTCGCCCCGATGCCGTCGCCGAGCAGCAGCGCCGCGAGCAGGCCGGTGACCGCGGCGGCGATCAGCGTCGCCGCGCGCACCGGCTGCGGTGTGAGCGGGCGGACGGCCTTCAGCCACTCCGGCTCGGCGGGCGGCTGTGGGGAGTAGCTGTACGCCATGGGGCGCGGCGGGGGCACCGGCATGCCGGGCGGTTTGCCCGCGACGGCCCGCGCGGGGGTCTGCGTCCCGGGACGGGGTCCGGGGCCGACGGGCCGCTGGGCCTCCCAGGCGTTCCAGGCCGCTTCCGCCTTCCGGGCGGCCTCGGCCTCCTCGCGGGCGGCCCCGGCCTCCTGGGTCTCCTCTGCCTTCCGGGCAGTTGGAGCCGCCTGCTGCGGCGGGACGGCGTCCTGCGGTTCCGGTATCGGCGTATCGGCCATGTCGTGCCCCTCCCCACCACCGCCGCACCTGCCTCCCCGGCAAGATCGACACGTCGGTGTGGCCGACAGGTTAGGTGCGTCCCCTCACGGTCTCACCGAACCGAACCCCGTTGTGCCGCCCTGGCACGATCCCGTGACGAAGTGGTGACACTCACGCGCCCGGAACCCCGGGCACCCACCCCGGCAGGGACTCCGTGCGCTCCAGCCACGACGCGGGCGGCGCCCCCTGCGGGCGGGACGCCAGGACGCCGCCGACGATCGCGCACATCGTGTCGACGTCGCCCCCGGCCCGTACGGTCGACCAGAACGCCCGCTCGTAGTCCCCCGGATGCCGCGCCACCGACCACAGCGCGAACGGCACCGTGTCGTGCGCGCTGGTCCTGCGGCCGTTGCCGAGGACCGCGGCGACGGTGGCCACGTCCTGGTAGTCGAGCAGGTCCATCGCCCGCCGCACGCCCTGGCCGACGGCGCTCTTCGGGATCAGCTCGCTCACCCCGCGCAGCAGCTCGTACGGCCCCGGCGCCCCGGCCGGGTCCGCGACCAGCGCGGCCGCGGCGGCCACCGCCATACAGCCGACGACGGCCTCGCGGTGCTGATGGGTGACGTACGAGGAGATCTCCGCCTGGTGCACCGCCTGCTCGGCGTCCCCCGCGTACCAGGCGCCGAGCGGCGCGATGCGCATCGCGGCGCCGTTGCCCCAGGAGCCGCGGCCGCCGAAGAGGGCCGCGGACAGCTCGCGCCAGTCGGCGCCCTCCTGGCGGATCTGGCGCAGCATCCGGTTCACGGCGGGCCCGTAACCCCGGTCGAAGTCGTGCCGCTCGGCGAAGGAGGCCGCCAGCGCGTCCTGGTCGATCCGGCCGTGTCCGGCCAGCACGTACAGCACCGAGCAGGCCATCTCGGTGTCGTCGGTCCACTGCCAGGGGCCGGGCGGCAGCTCGCGCCGCTTCAGCAGGGGGAGGTTGTCGGGTACGAAGAACTGGGAGCCGAGCGCGTCGCCCACACTGAGGCCGCGCAGACTGTCGAGGGCGCGCTCCAGACGCCCGGAGTCGGAAGGTTCACTGGTCATTTCCCGCCAGCCTATCCGCAGGGTCCGACATCAGCCCCTCAGAGATACGACTCCGGCGCGCACCACCGCTCGAACGGCCGGTCCAGGTGGTAGCGCCCGGTGGCCTCGTCCAGCAGCAGCATGCGCGTCTCCGCGTTCCCCGGATTGGACAGGGACTCGAACTCCGCCACCGTCCAGTGGAACCACCGCATGCAGAACAGGCGCATGGTCAGCCCGTGGGTCACGAGCAGCACGTTCTCGGGGTTGTCGGGCTTGTCGAAGCTGCGGTACAGGCTCTCCAGGAAGGCGCCCACCCGGTCGTACACGTCCGCCCCGGACTCCCCCTGCGGGAAGCGGAAGAAGAAGTGCCCGTACGCGTCGCGGTACACCTTCTGCATCCGGACCTCCTCCGGGTCCTGCCAGTTCCCCCAGTCCTGCTCGCGCAGCCGCGGCTCCTCCAGGATCCGCATCCGGGCGCGGTCCAGCCGCATGTGGACGAGGGTCTCCTGGGTGCGCCGGTAGGGGGAGACGTACGCGCTGACGCGTTCGTCGCCGAAGAGCTCGCGCAGCCGCTCGCCGGCCCGGCGGGCCTGCTGCCGGCCGCGCTCGGTGAGGCGGAGGGCGTGGTCGGGTTCCCGTTCGTAGATCGTGTCGTCCACGTTCCCCTCCGACTCGCCGTGCCGGATGAGAACGATGCGCCGGGGCCGTGCCATGAACGCCAGCGTAATGGGCCCGACCGGATCGGACCGCCCGGGGCGGTCCGTGGACGGACGAGCCGGACCGTACCGGCCCGTCAGACCGTCCACCCCGGCCCGTCAGACCGTCCACCCCGGGTCGACGTTGACCACGTCGCCCGCGAGCGCCGCCACGTCGGCCGCCGTCTGGGCGCGCAGGCCCAGCCGCTCGATCCGCTCGACGCGGTACTTGCCGTGCTCGGCGGCCGAGTTCCACATCGACAGCACCAGGAACTCGTCCCCCGGCGCCCGGCCGAACACCCCCCGCAGCATGCCCGGGGAGCCGGCCATGGCCGGGTTCCACACCTTCTCCTGCATGAGCGTGAAGTTCTCCACGCGGTCGGGCTTGATCCGGGTGTGCGCCACCCGGAGCACGTCGGCGTCGCCGAAGCGCGGCTCGAACCCGACCTTCACGTCGTGCACCCGCTCGAAGAGGCGCACCCGCAGATCGCGGTAGGTGCCGACCTGCGCCGCCGCCAGCCGGTCGTGGGAGCGGGCCATGAACGAGTCGTACAGCGCGCGGCTCTCCCAGAAGCCGAAGACGTGCGCCACGCCCTCGCGTGAACGGCTCCAGCCGCCGCCCTGCCCGCGGAAGCCGGGCTCGCCGAGCAGCCCCGCCCACTTGCGCTGCGCCCGTTCGAAACCGCGGCGGTCCACCACGGTGCAGCGCATCCACTTGACCAGCACCGCGCCATCGTACGGCCTGATTTGAGGCTGATCACCGGGATCGGGCGCATCAGCTCAGGGCGGCGACGACCTCCACCTCGATCAGCGCCCCGGGGCGGAACAGGCGCGTCACCTCGACGGTCGTGGAGGCCGGCGGTTCGCCCTTGATGTACTCCCTGCGCACCGCGCCGTACTCGTCGAGCCGGTCCATGTCGGTGAGGAACGTACGGATGTTGACGATGTCGTCCACGGTCGCGCCGTGGGCCCCGAGGATCCTCGCGATGAGGTCCATGACGTGGCGCGACTGGACCGTCATGTCGTCGGGGCCGACGAGCTCGCCGTTCTCGTCGAGGGCGGCCTGCCCGGAGAGGAAGAGCAGCGTGCCGTCGCCGGTGTCGAGGCGGACGACGTGGGAGTAGGCGCCGGCGGGGGCCGGGACGGTGGCGGGGTTGTCGATGGTCTTGAGCACGGGTGGTCGCCTCTTCTGTTGCGTCTTCTGCTACGTCTTCTGTTACGTCGGTGGGTGTGCGTGTTCTACGCGGTGACGCCCCGCAGATGGGTGACGACCGCCGACAGGTCCGCGCCGGCCCCCCGCTCGCCGGCGGCGGCGTGCAGCTGCTCCCCCGCGGCAGCCACCACCCGCAGCCCCTTGGCGGCGTCCAGCGCCAGTGCCAGGTCCTTCGCCGCGAGGCCCAGACCGAAGGCGCTGTATGTGTCCAGCGCCCGCCCGACGATCGCGCCGAGCGGACCCGCGGCCAGCGACCGCTCGGCGGCCTCCCGCTCCACGCCCAGCGCGCCGGCCAGCGCGAGGGCCTCGGCCACCGCTGTCACGGAGGTGATGACGGCCGTGATGTTGACCAGTTTCAGCGCCGCACCGCTGCCGAGCGGGCCGCAGTGCACCACGGTGCCGAGCGCGGCCAGCACCGGTTCCACCGCGGGCGCCACCTCTCCCCCGGCGAAGATGGTCAGCTCCCCGGCCTCCGCGCGGGGCGTGCTGCCCATGACGGGCGCGTCGACGAACGCCACCCCGGCGGGCAGCCGGCCGGCGAGGTCCCGTACGGCGTCAGGTCCGATGGTCGACATGTCGACGACCGTCGTGCCGGGCCGCAGCCCCGGCGCCGCGTCCCGCAGCACGGCCTCCACCGCGGCGGGGTCAGCCAGCATCGTGACCACCACCTCCGCGCCCTCCACGGCCTGCGCGGGGTTACGGGCGAGCCGCGCGCCGGCCGCCGCCAGGGGCTCGGCGCGGGCGGCGGTGCGGTTCCACACGGTCAGCCGGTGGCCGGCGTCGAGCAGCCGGCGGGCCATCGGCAGGCCCATGGCTCCCAGCCCCAGAAAAGCGATCTCTGTCATGCGGAAAACGGTAGGCGGGCAGCCACCCATTCGACCAACGAATGTCCGGCATGCGTACCATTCCGACCACGCATGCCTGCCTTCAACCGGAGCCGCAGGCCCGCCCGTCGATCGGAGGAGCACCGTGGACACCGCCTGGCTCGAGGTGTTCCGTTCCGTCGCCCGGCACGGCTCGTTCACCGCGGCGGGCGCCGAGCTGGGCTTCACCCAGTCCGCCGTGTCCCGCCAGATCGCCGCGCTGGAGGCGGAGTTCGGCGCCCCGCTGTTCGACCGGCTGCCGCGCGGGGTGCGGCTCACCGAACAGGGGCTGCACGCCCTGGCGCACGCAAACGCGGCCCTGGACAGGCTGGCCGCCGCGCGCCGCGATCTGGCGGCGCTGCGCGACGTACGCGCGGGCCGGCTGCGGCTCGGCTCCTTCGCCACCGCCGGGGCGGCGCTGGTGCCGCGGGCCCTGGCGGCGTTCCGGGCGCGGCATCCGGACGTGGCCGTCAGCCACAGCGAGGGCTTCAGCCGCGACCACGTCGCCGCGCTGCGGGCCGGGGACCTGGATCTGGCGGTGGTGTCGGGCTACCGGGAGGAACTCGAGGTGTTCGAGGCCGTGGACCTCGCGCCGGTCCTCGACGAACAGGTCCTGGTGGCCTTGCCCGCCGGGCACCGGCTGGCGCGGCGGCGCACGCTGCGCCTGGCGGAGCTGGAGGGCGAGCCGTGGATCGCGGGCAGCTCGTCCCCCGAGGACACCCTGATCAGCGCGTGCCTGCGCAAGGGGTTCCGGCCGCGGATCGAGTTCGTGGCGAAGGAGTGGGTCGCCAAGTTCGGTTTCGTGACGGCCGGTTTCGGGCTGACACTGGTGCCCGAGCTTGCCGCGGGGGCGCTGCCCGCGGGGCTCGTGCTGCGTCCGCTGCACCGCGACGACGCGCCGATACGGACCGTACACGCGGCGACGGCCCGCGGGGCGGCGCGGACGCCCGCGGTCGAGGCGTTCCTGCCGCTGCTGCGGGAGGCGGCGCGGGGGTTGTGCGACTGAATCGGGCCGGCGGCGGGCGGCCGTCGCCCCGCGTCAGAAGCGGGTGGCGATCGCCCCGCCTCAGTAGCGGGCGGCCATCGCCCCCGCGTCAGAAGCGGGCCGCCAGATAGTCCTCGTACGTCACCTTGCCCGCCCCGGGCTCCGTGGCGACGTTCCCCCCGGCCCGGAAGCCCCGGAACGCCTTGCCGGGCAGCCGCAGCGGCACCAGCGGGCGGCGGCGGCCGGCGGCCCGCAGCGTGACGGCGGCCAGTTCGCGGGCGTCGCGGATGCGCGGACCGGCGAAGTCCGCGACCCGCCCGGCCGGCGCGCCCTGTGCCAGCTCCGCGAGGCGGTCGGCCACCTCCGCCACCTCCACGGGCTGGAAACGGAACCCGCTCGGATACAGCGCGACCGGCAGCCACCGCTGCACCAGGGTGAACGTGGCGACGAGGTCGTGGAACTGCGTCGCGCGCAGCGTCGTCCATGGCAGACCGGACTCCTCGACCAGCCGCTCCACCGCCAGCTTCGACCTGTAGTAGGGGAACGGCACGGCGTCGATGCCGACGATCGAGACGTACACCAGATGGAGGGGCGCGCCCGGCCGCCGCAGCGCCGCCTCGACGAGGTGCCGGCTCGCTTTGACGTCGTCCCGGGCGTTCGTCGCCGCGTGCACGACGGTCCGCACGCCGTCCAGCGCGGCGTCGAGCCCCGTCCCCGCGGCCAGGTCGGCCGTCGCCCACTCGACGTCCTCCGGCGCGTCCTGGGGCCGCGCCCGGCGGGACATCACGCGCACCCGCGCCCCGTCCGCGGCCAACCGCCGTACCAGGGGCCGTCCCAGCGTGCCCGTACCACCGGTGACAAGGATGACGTCGTCCATCCCCTCACTCTGACACACGCACGTCACGCCGCCGCTCGTACCGGGCCCCGAACACGGTCAGCCACTCCGCCGAGCCCGGCCGGTAGCCGTGCGCACCGGTGAAGTGGCGTACGACGCCCGGCATGTGCGCCGCCCCGTACACCACGGCGACGCTCAGCGGCTCCTCCTGCCGCTCCTCGTGCAGCCGCTCCAGCACCGCGATCAGCTTCCGGTCCCGGTCCCGCAGCACCATCGTGTCCAGCGTCCCGTCGCCGAGCCCGTCGTCGTACGACGTGTCCTCCACGTTCAGCCCGGACTGGCCCTGCAGGAACCACGCCCCGCCGCGCAGCAGGAAGTACGCCATGACGAACGGCAGCGCGAGCACCAGCCCCGCGAACAGCAGCCGGTGGCGCAGCGGACGCCGGACCGGCGACGGCTCCTCGTCCGGCCACAGCACGGGGCGGCCGGTGGCCGCGTAGTCGATGTTCTGGTAGACGAGGCCCTCCCCGTGCAGCCGCCGGGCCCGCCTGTTCAGCGCGACGAACATCCGCCGGCGCGGCGGCGGCTCGCCGCCGTGCCCCTCGGCGACGATCACATCGCAGCGTGCCGCCCGCCGCGCCACCTCGTCGTAGAACTCCTGCGACCCCAGATGCACCATCGGGAACAGCACGAAACACAGCGGCGTCTGCCCCCGGCGCAGCGTCCACACCGCCGACCGCACGCTGTACTCCGACGCCTCGACGTACTGCATGTACACGGCGACGCTCGGGGGGCGCGGATGGTTGCCGAACGGGGCTGCCTGCCAGGGGGTCCGCCGAAGGGGCGGTGGGCCGTGGATCCGTACCGGGCCGACCCGTGCCCTACCGCAGCGGCCGGAAGAACTCCCGTACGTCGCCCACCAGCAGGTCCGGCGCCTCCATCGCCGCGAAGTGGCCGCCGCGGTCGAACTCCGTCCAGCGCGCCACCCTGCCCTGCGGGTCGACGACGCTGCGGATGCCGAAATCGGCCGCGAACACCGCCATCGCCGTCGGCGGGCCCTCCTGCCCCCACGCCCCCTCGTCGCCGGCCCGCTCCTCCATCGCGCGCCAGGCCCGGAAGCCCTCCGCCAGGAAGAGCGCGGACGAGGCGCCCGTACCCGTGAACCAGTAGTGGCTGACGTTCGCCAGCAGCTGATCACGGTCCACGGCCTCGTCGGGCGTGGCGGCGCCCGGGTACGTCCACTCGTGGAACTTCTCCGTGATCCACGCCAGTTGCGCCACCGGCGAGTCGTGCAGTCCGTAGCCGACGGTCACCGGCCGCGTGGTCTGGATCTGCGCGTAGCCCATGCCCTCCCGCTGGAAGGCGTTGAACCGCTCCGCCCGCACCCGGTCCGCCTCCGACAGCCCCGCCGGGTCGACGGGCGGGCCGAACGGCAGCGGCATCGGACCGTTGATGTGCACCCCGGCGACCTTCTCCGGCGCCAGCATGCCGAGCATCCCCGACACCCCGGAGCCGACGTCGCCGCCCTGCGCGCCGTAACGCTCGTAGCCCAGCCGCTCCATCAGCTCCGCCCACAGCCCGCCGACCCAGAACAGGTTCCCCGCCCCCGGCCCCGGCGACGGCTTCGAGTAGCCGAACGACGGCAGCGACGGCACGACCACGTGGAACGCGTCCGCCGGATCACCGCCGTGCGCCCGCGGATCCGCCAGCGGCTCGATGATCCTCAGCATCTCGAACACCGACCCCGGCCAGCCGTGCGTGACGACGAGCGGCAGCGCGTCCGGCTCCGGCGAGCGACGGTGCAGGAAGTGGACCGTCTGCCCCTCGATCACCGTGGTGAACTGCGGAACGGCGTTGATCCGCGCCTCCTGCTCGCGCCATTTGAAGCCGCCGCGCCAGTAGTCGGCCAGGTCCCGCAGATACTCCGGCGGTACGCCGGACTCCCAGCCGGTCTCGGGGAGGCCCTCCGGCCAGCGGGTGCGGTCCAGGCGCTCGTGCAGGTCGTCGAGGTCGGCCTGGGGGACATGGACACGGAACGAGGTGATCCGGGGCTCGGTCATGCGGCCGAAGCTAGTGCGCAGGCGGCCCCGGTCCAGCCCCGCGACACGCGCACCAGCCGAATGCGGGCGGGCCGGTGGACGGCACGATGCGTAGGACGGCCGTAGACCGGGGGCCCGCGCCCCTAATCGCATTGCCGCGCGGGCCCGTCCCCCCGCACCATGGCGGACATGCCTCCCCTCCACGTCAACCCGGTCCTCGCACGCCTGGAGAAGTCCGAACGCGTCCTGATCGCCGGCGCCGGCGGCGGCTTCGACGTCTACGCCGGACTCCCCCTCGCCCTCAACCTCCTGCACCACGACCGCGAGGTCCATCTGGCGAACTTCTCCTTCGCCACCGTCGAGGGCCTGCCCGCCGGCGACTGGCTCGCCGACAACGTCGTCCGCATCCGCCCCGACTCCGCCGAGCACATGTCGTACTTCCCCGAACGCACCCTCGCCCAGTGGCTCGCCCGCTACCGCTATCCGGCGACCGTGCACGCCTTCCCCGGCCGCATCGGCGTCCAGCCGCTGCGCGCCGCCTACCGGGCGCTCGTCGAGGAGTACGGCATCGACGCGATCGTCCTCGTCGACGGCGGTACGGACATCCTGATGCGCGGCGACGAGGCGGGACTGGGCACACCGGAGGAGGACATGACCTCCCTGGCGGCGGTCGCGGGGCTGACGGAGATACCGCAACGGCTCGTCCTGTCGCTGGGCTTCGGCATCGACACGTACCACGGGGTCCACCACGCGCACGTACTGGAGAACATCGCCGCCCTCGAGCGGGCCGGGGCGTACGCGGGCGCGTTCTCGATCACCCGCGGCACCCCCGAGGGCGTGCTCTACCTCGACGCCGTACAGCACGCGCAGGACCACACCCCCGAGCATCCGAGCATCGTCCACGGCTCCGTCGCGGCCGCCGTCCGCGGCGACTTCGGCGACACGCACTTCACCTCGCGCACCAGGGGCTCCCAGCTCTTCATCAACCCGCTGATGTCCCTGTACTTCGCCTTCGACCTGCCGGGTCTGGCCGCCCACTGCCACTACCTCGACCGGATCGAGGACACCCAGCTGATCCGCCAGGTCAGCCGCGCCATCGAGGACTACCGCGACGAACTCCCCCGGCGGCGCCCACCGCGCGCCATCCCCCACTGACTCCGCCGCTACGATGGCGCGCACGGGGCGGCGCTCGCCCGTCAACACGACCGAAAGGGCAGGACGTTGGCCGGTCTGGCGAAGGGATACCGCAAGGTCGAGGTGAAGCTCAGCTGGGACCCGGCACCCGTCGGGGCGCCCAACCACGACCTCGACCTGATCGCCGCCACGTACACCGCGGCGGCGCCCTCCGGCCCGCCCACGTACCTGGTGCACTTCGACAGCCGCTCCCCCGACGGCACGATCATCCTCAACCGGGACAGCCACGACGGCCGCGGCTTCGGCGCGGACGAAGTGCTCACCCTGGACCTCTACCGGGTGCCCGAGACGCTGACGCGCGTGGTGATCGGCGTGGCGATCCAGCAGCACGCGGGCCGCCTCGCCTTCGGCGAGGTGGCACGGCCCGTGGTGTCGCTCCACGAGGGGTACACCGTACTCGCGCGCCACGAACTGACGACGCTGCCGGAGTCGACGGCGGCGACGGTCGCGGAGTTCGTCCGGGAGTCGGGCGGCAGATGGCTCTTCACGAGCGAGGCGCGGGGGTACGACGCGGACCCGGTGGAGTTCGGCCGGGTGATGGGCGAGGGCTGACCGGCTCCCGGCCCGCCGTCCGACGCCGCTCTGCCCCCAGGGGCAAAACCCCCTACCCGTGTGGGGGTTAACCCCCACACATCCTGGGGGTTCCCCTGATCGTTCCAGGCTCCCGCAGTCCGTAGCGTCGTTGACGACACCGCAATCGGCGGTGCACCGACTACGGAGGCCGACCGTGCCCAGCTCCGCCCGCAGCACCCTGGCATCCTTCGCCCGCTTCGTGGCCTGCGGCGGCTCGGTCGGCCTCGCCTCCTCCGGCGCCCTCGTCCTGCTCTCGGGCCCGGTCCCGATGGCGGTCGCCAACGCCGTGATCACCGTGCTCGGCACGCTCCTGTGCACGGAGCTGTACGCGCGCATCACCTTCCGCAGCGACCGCCGCGGCTGGCGCATGCACGCACAGTCCGCCTTCACGGCGGCGGTGAGCTGGGCATTCACCACGGCGGCCCTGTACGCCCTGCACCTGACCCAGCCCACCCCCTCAGCACTCACCGAACAGACGGTCTACCTCTCCGCCTCAGCCCTGGCAGGCCTCGCCCGCTTCGCGGCCCTGAAGCTCCTGGTCTTCACCCGCAAGACGACGGACCACACCCCGCACCTGAACCGCGCAGCGGTGGCGATGGCGGCCTGACGCGGCCGCTCGGACCGCCAACGACAGGAGGGGCGCGGCCAAAGGCCGGCGCCCCTCCTGTGTCAGTCTGCGGCGCTCACGCCGCCCAGCGTCAGCTGCAGCCGCTCGTCGAGCCGCAGCCCTCGCAGATGTAGCAGCTGCCCGCGCGCTGCATCTTCGTGCCGCACGAGAAGCACAGCGGGGCGTCGGCGCTGACGCCGAGGCGCATCTCCGCCAGCTCCGCCGAGGTGTGGGCCTCCAGCGGGGCCGGGGCCTCGGCCGGCTTCGCCGGCTCAGCGGTGACCGCCTTCAGCACCGGGAGCTGCGGCTCACGCGGGGCCGACTGGGCCAGGCCCTCGACGTCCAGCTCGTCTTCCGACGGCTCGTACGAACCCGTCTCCAGGTGACGCTGGCGCTCCTCCGCCGAGTGGATACCCAGCGCGGAGCGGGTCTCGAAGGGGAGGAAGTCCAGCGCCAGGCGGCGGAAGATGTAGTCGACGATCGACTGCGCCATCCGCACGTCCGGGTCGTCCGTCATGCCGGCCGGCTCGAAGCGCATGTTCGTGAACTTCGAGACGTACGTCTCCAGCGGCACGCCGTACTGCAGGCCCACGGACACCGCGATCGAGAAGGCGTCCATCATGCCGGCCAGGGTCGAACCCTGCTTCGACATCTTCAGGAAGACCTCGCCCAGACCGTCGTCCGGGTAGGAGTTCGCCGTCATGTAGCCCTCGGCACCGCCCACCGTGAAGGAGGTGGTGATCCCCGGGCGGCCCTTCGGGAGGCGGCGGCGCACCGGGCGGTACTCCACGACCTTCTCGACGGCCTCGCGGAGGGTCGCCTCGGTCTTCGCGGCGACCTGCTCGGGCGTCTTCTCCTTCTTCTTCGCGGAGAGCGGCTGGCCGACCTTGCAGTTGTCGCGGTACACCGCGAGCGCCTTCAGGCCCAGCTTCCAGCCCTGGAGGTAGACCTCCTCGATCTCCTCGACCGTGGCGGTCTCGGGCAGGTTGACCGTCTTGCTGAGGGCGCCCGAGATCCACGGCTGGATCGCCGCCATCATCCGCACGTGCCCCATCGCGGAGATCGACCGCTCGCCCATCGCGCAGTCGAACACCTCGTAGTGCTCCTGCTTCAGGCCCGGCGCGTCGATGACGTGGCCGTGCTCGGCGATGTGCGCGACGATCGCCTCGATCTGCTCGTCCTGGTAGCCGAGGCGCTGCAGCGCCTGGGAGACCGTGTTGTTCACGATCTGCATCGAACCGCCGCCGACGAGCTTCTTGAACTTGACGAGGGCGAGGTCCGGCTCCAGGCCGGTGGTGTCGCAGGACATCGCCAGGCCGATGGTGCCGGTCGGGGCGATGACCGACGCCTGCGCGTTGCGGAAGCCGTTCCTCTCTCCGAGCCGCAGGACGTCCTGCCACGCCTCGGTGGCCGCCGCCCACACCGGGGTGTCGAGGTCGTCCATCCGCTTGGCCTCGCCGTTGGCGTCGGCGTGCTGCCGCATGACGCGGTTGTGGGCGTCGGCGTTGCGGGCGTAGCCGTCGTACGGGCCGACGACCGCGGCGAGCTGCGCGGAGCGCTTGTACGACGTACCCGTCATCAGGGAGGTGATGGCGCCGGCGAGCGCGCGGCCGCCGTCGGAGTCGTACGCGTGGCCGGTCGCCATGAGGAGGGCGCCGAGGTTGGCGTAGCCGATGCCGAGCTGGCGGAAGGCGCGGGTGTTCTCGCCGATCTTCTGGGTGGGGAAGTCGGCGAAGCAGATGGAGATGTCCATCGCGGTGATGACGAGCTCGACGACCTGGCTGAAGCGCTCGACGTCGAAGGACTGGTGGCCCTTGCCGTCGTCCTTGAGGAACTTCATCAGGTTGAGGCTGGCGAGGTTGCAGGACGTGTTGTCCAGGTGCATGTACTCGCTGCACGGGTTGGAGCCGTTGATACGGCCGGACTCCGGGCAGGTGTGCCAGTGGTTGATGGTGTCGTCGTACTGGATGCCGGGGTCGGCGCAGGCCCAGGCGGCCTCGGCCATCTTGCGGAAGATGTGCCGGGCGTCGACCTCCTCGATGACCTCGCCGGTCATCCGGGCGCGCAGGCCGAACTTCTCGCCGCCCTCGACGGCCTTCATGAACTCGTCGTTGACGCGGACCGAGTTGTTGGCGTTCTGGTACTGGACGGAGGTGATGTCGTCGCCGCCGAGGTCCATGTCGAAGCCCGCGTCGCGCAGGGCGCGGATCTTCTCCTCCTCCTTCATCTTGGTGTCGATGAAGGACTCGATGTCGGGGTGGTCGACGTCGAGGATGACCATCTTCGCGGCGCGGCGGGTGGCGCCGCCGGACTTGATGGTGCCGGCGGAGGCGTCGGCGCCGCGCATGAAGGAGACGGGGCCGGAGGCGTTGCCGCCGGAGGAGAGGAGCTCCTTGGAGGAGCGGATGCGGGAGAGGTTCAGGCCGGCGCCGGAGCCGCCCTTGAAGATCATGCCCTCTTCCTTGTACCAGTCGAGGATCGACTCCATGGAGTCGTCGACGGACAGGATGAAGCAGGCGGAGACCTGCTGGGGCTGGGGGGTGCCGACGTTGAACCAGACGGGGCTGTTGAAGCTGAAGATCTGGTGGAGGAGGGCGTACGCCAGCTCGTGCTCGAAGATCTCCGCGTCGGCGGGGGAGGCGAAGTACTTGTAGTCTTCGCCGGCCTTCCGGTACGTCTTCACGATGCGGTCGATCAGCTGCCGCAGGCTGGTCTCGCGCGCGGGGGTGCCGACGGCGCCGCGGAAGTACTTGCTGGTGACGATGTTGACGGCGTTGGTCTCCCAGAAGGCGGGGAACTCGACCCCGCGCTGCTCGAAGTTGACGGAGCCGTCACGCCAGTTCGTCATGACGACGTCACGGCGGTCCCATTCCACCTCGTCGTACGGGTGTACGCCGGGGGTGGTGTGGATGCGCTCGATCTGCAGTCCCGCGTTCTTGGCAGCCGTCGTCTTGCCGCCGCCCTTGCGGGTGCCGCGTGCCGGGCCGCTCGTCGTCTCGGTCATTCCGCCTCCCTCTTAGGACGTAAACGTCCTGATGCGCCCTCTTCTTCCCGGGCACTGTGTCGGTCTGTTTATGCGTGTTTGTACGTCTGTGTACGGGTGCTGCCGGGCGCGGGTGAGGCGCCTCGGCCGTTCTGGGGCCCGCCGTGCGGGGCGGGCGTCGCGCGTTATCCGGCGGTGGCCGGCGCGGGGATGTCCGGGCCGTGGCCCGGTCCTTCGGCGCCGGCGGGGGCGCCCTCGACCGGGGGCCGGTCGTCGAGGGGGTCCGTGCCGGGCCCCTCGGGTCCGGGGACCGCCGTCCGGAGTTCGGCGATGGCGATCTCGAAGTCCTCGAGCGTGTCGAACGCCCGGTAGACCGAGGCGAAGCGCAGATAGGCGACGACGTCGAGCTCCTGGAGCGGGCCGAGTATGGCCAGTCCCACGTCGTGGGTGGAGAGCTCGGCGCAGCCGGTGGCGCGGACGGCCTCCTCGACGCGCTGCCCGAGCTGGGCGAGGGCGTCCTCGGTGACGGGCCGGCCCTGGCATGCCTTGCGGACGCCGGCGATGACCTTGTCCCGGCTGAAGGGCTCGGTGACGCCGCTGCGCTTGATCACCATGAGCGAGGCGGTTTCCACCGTGGTGAAGCGGCGGGAGCAGTCGGGGCACTGGCGGCGGCGCCGGATGGAGGTGCCGTCGTCGGTGGTGCGGCTGTCGACCACGCGGCTGTCGGGGTGCCTGCAGAAGGGGCAGTGCACTGGTCCCACCCTCCTTCTGTCGCACATGCATGACTGTGTGCCCGGGTGGGCGGTTGAGGCCCTCCGGGACGGCCACAAGCATATGGGATGCCCATCTCCTCTTTGGAGGGGGGACCACAACTTGTGGGCTGCGTCCGCAATCTAACCACTAGATCTGGGGTCCGGTCGCCATTTTCGACGGATGGCGTGTCAGGCGGCGTGTCGCCGCCGACGGCCTCCGGAGGGGCCTCGGCGGACCCCCGAAAGCGCAACCGGAGTGGCGCCCGTGACGGCGCCGGAGCGTCACCACGGGGGCCGTCGCGCGCAACCGGAACGCGGTCGCGCGGACCGGGAGACCCCGCGCAGGGGGTGCGGCGCGGACCGGAAGAGCCTACGGGAGGGGTGCCCGCGGGTGTCGGGCGGGGGCGGAGGATGGCAGACTACGCGGACCGGGCAGCACCCACCGCGCTCCTCATTCAGCCCGAAGCGAGCCGTTTTACACCCCGTCGTTTGATCGCGTCAGCCAAACCGTAATTTTTCACTCGAACGTGTGTTTGGCGCAACCTTTCGAAACCAACTACCGTTGTCCAACCAGGGAGAACCACATCGAGAGGGGCCGACGTGACCACGACAGCAGACACCACTGCCACGGCGAGCGCAGTGACCATCGCCGCCCAGGCACTCGATCGGCAGGCGCAGCATCCCATGAGTGACGAGAACAGCCAGGACCGACCTCCCAAGCGCTCGCTCCCCGGCCGTCCACCCGGCATCCGGGCGGACAGCTCGGGGCTCACCGACCGCCAGCGGCGGGTCATCGAGGTGATCCGCGACTCCGTGCAGCGCCGCGGCTACCCGCCGTCGATGCGGGAGATCGGGCAGGCCGTGGGCCTGTCCTCCACGTCGTCGGTGGCCCACCAGCTGATGGCCCTGGAGCGGAAGGGCTTCCTGCGCCGCGACCCGCACCGCCCCCGGGCGTACGAGGTGCGCGGCTCGGACACACCGACGGTGCAGCCGACGGACACCGCGGGCAAGCCGGCCGCGTCGTACGTGCCGCTGGTCGGCCGGATCGCCGCCGGTGGGCCGATCCTGGCGGAGGAGTCGGTCGAGGACGTCTTCCCGCTGCCGCGGCAGCTGGTCGGCGACGGTGAGCTGTTCGTGCTGAAGGTCGTGGGTGACTCCATGATCGAGGCCGCGATCTGCGACGGCGACTGGGTGGCCGTGCGCCGCCAGCCGGTGGCCGAGAACGGCGACATCGTGGCCGCGATGCTGGACGGCGAGGCGACGGTCAAGCGGTTCAAGCGCGAGGACGGCCATGTCTGGCTGCTCCCCCACAACGCCGCGTACCAGCCGATCCCCGGCGACGAGGCGACGATCCTGGGCAAGGTCGTGGCGGTGCTGCGGCGGGTCTGAGCCGTCCGGCCCGCCCCGGGAGACACGTGACGGGCGCCGATGGCGCCCGTCAGCTGTGCCACTGCCGTCACACGCTCACGGCCGATGCCGTCACGCGCTCTCGGCGCCCGCCGTCACACGCTCACGCCTTGAGCGGCTTGACCTTCGCCTCCCGCCCGTTCACCCGGACCGTGACATGCCCCGAGTCCGGCGCACGGTCGGCCACCACGCGGTACGACGTGACCACCCCGTCCCGCCACTCGCAGCTGACCTCGTAGCCGCCGCGCGCCCGCAGCCCGGTGAAGGAGCCGCGCGCCTTCCACGCGTCGGGCACGGCGGGGAGCAGATCGATGGTCCCGTCGTGGCTCTGCAGCAGCATCTCGGCCAGCGCCGCCGGTATGCCGAAGTTCCCGTCCATCTGGAAGGGCGGGTGGTTGCAGAACAGGTTCGGCAGCGTGTTGTACGTCAGCAGGCCCCGCAGCATGACGCCCGCGCGGAACCCGTCGCCGAGCCGGGCGAAGAGTGCCGCCCGCCAGGGCCAGGTCCACGAGCGCCGGCTGTCCCCGGACACGGTGGCGGCCGTGAACGGTACGCCCTCCTTCTCACCGCACCGCGCCTTCAGCGACACGAGCGCCGCCGCCGCGAACTCCGGGGTGTCCGGGGTGATCTGCCGGCCCGGGTAGACCGCGAAGAGGTGCGAGGTGTGCCGGTGGATGTCGGCGGGGTCGTCGATGTCCTCCTGCCACTCCTGGAGCTGCCCCCAGCGGCCGATCTTGTTGGGTGCCAGCCGCGCCTGCATGTCGGCGATCATCGCGGCGTACGCGGGATCGGCCTCCAGGGCCCGCTCGCAGTCGAGATAGTTCTGGAACAGGTCCCAGATGATCTGCTGGTCGTACATCACGCCGTCCTCGCGCGGACCGTGCTCCGGCGACCAGCCGTCCGGCGCGACGAGCAGCCCGTCCGCGCGCTCCTTCAGCCGGTCCTCCCAGAACTGGCAGATCTCCTTGATCATCGGGTAGGCGACCGTACGCAGATAGCCCTTGTCCTGGGTGAAGGCCCAGTGCTCGTAGAGATGCTGGGCGTACCAGGCGCTGGCGACGGTGTTCCACTCCCAGGCGTTGCCGCCGAACACGCTCTGGCTGGTCCGCGCGGTCCAGCCGCGGGTGTCCGCGCCGAAGGCGTTGCGGGTGGCGACCCGGCTCGGCACCGCCACCTGCTGGACGAACCTGACCAGCGCCTCGTGGCTCTCCGGCAGGTCGGTGGTCTCGGCGGCCCAGTAGTTCATCTGGACGTTGATGTTGGTGTGGTAGTCCGAGGCCCACGGCGGCTGGTTGCTGTTGTTCCACAGGCCCTGCAGATTGGCCGGCAGTCCGTCCGGCCGGGAGGAGCTGATCAGCAGATAGCGCCCGTAGTGGAACATCGTCTGCTCCAGGCTCGGGTCCTGACCGCCCGCCGCGTACCGGGTCAGCCGGGTGTCCGTGGGCAGGGCCTGGACCGACTTGTCGCTGGTGCCCCAGTCGACCGTGACGCGGCCGATGAGGGCCTGCATCGTGGCCGTGTGCTCGTCGAGGAGCGAGGCGTACGACCGGCCGGCCGCCGCCGCGAGCGTGCGCGCCACCACCGGCGCGGGGTCCTCGCCGCGCCAGCCGGCGGCCGCGTCCAGCTTGTAGTCCGTGCGGGCGTCGAGGAGCAGCGTGAGCGTCGTACAGCGGCTGAAGCTCAGCCCGGCGCCGTCGGCGCGGACCTCGCCGTCGGCCGCCACGACCCGCACCGTGCAGGCGTGCTTCAGACCGTTGCCCATGGCGCCGGCGAAGCTCAGCCGCGGTGAGCCGTCGGACGTCTGGGCGGTCGTCGGGGCGCCGTCCTGGGCGGAGGTCAGGGACAGCGCCCCGGAGAGGCCCTCGGCGCCGTCCGTGGAGTAGCGCAGGACCAGGACGTCTGCGGTGCGGCTGGCGAACGCCTCGCGCAGGACCTGCCCGCCGGGCAGCCCGAAGCGTGTGACATGGACGCCGGTGGTGAGATCGAGGGCCCGCTCGTAGCCGGTGACGTGCTGCTGGGAGTCCGGGTCGAGGTCGACGCCGGCGAGGGCGATCTCGGCGACCTGGAAGTGGCTGATCCCCGCCTTGGGCACGAAGGTGAAGCGGTAGTAGCGGTACGCCGTGGTGTTGCCGCAGCTGAACTCCTTGGTCAGGAAGCGGCTCTCGAAGGGCCCGGACAGGGTCCGGCTGTCGAGCGTCACCCACGCGGCGCCGTCGTCGGAGCCGGCGAACGTCCACTGCTGCGGGTCCCGGTCCGGTACGTCGTTGGCGCTGGTCAGCCGGTAGGTGCCGACGACCGCCGGCTCGGGCAGCGCGGCCTGCCACTGCACCGTGGCGCCGGGCCCCACGATGCACCACTTGGTCTGCGCGCTCCCGTCGTACGACTTGTCCAGCCCCTCCGTGGAGGAGGTCTGGTACGGGCCGCCGGGGGCGGTCACCTTCGGGCGGGGCACGAAGGTGACCGCGAGGTCGCCGAAGTTCCGGTACGAGCCGAAGCCTGTCATGCTCGTGTCGAAGGCGTCGTCCGGCTGGCCCGCGAGGGCGTTGTCGTAGTTGTTGACGCCGCCCCACAGGCTCTGCTCGTTGAACTGGATCCGGTCCTCGTCGGGGCCGGCGAACAGCATCGCGCCCAGGCGGCCGTTGCCGATGGGCAGGGCCTGCGACTGCCAGTCGGTGGCAGGGGCGAGGTAGCGCAGAGAGGTGGCGGAGAGGTCGGGCATACGCCCGGCCGTGGCGGCCTGTGCGGTGGCGGCGTGTGCGGTGGCGCCGCCCACGGCCGCGCCGCCCATGAGGGAGGCGAGGCCGAGGGCCCCGCCCAGTTTCAGGATGTCGCGTCGCTGCGGATCGAATGAGGTAGCCAAAACCGTAGTCCCGTCCCAGAGATCGGTTGTATCAGCCCAACGGCCCCACATTCTGCTGGCAATTGCGCGTGCGGCACCACCCTTTCGACATCAGAGATCCGACGTATTTCAGCCCTCCGACTGCTTCGCCGCCGCGTCGATCGCCGCCAGCGACCTGCGCGCCTGGTTGCGGTCGGTGGTGTACCAGAACCCGGGCATCGACGCCCGCAGGAAGCTCCCGTACCGGGCGGTGGCCAGCCGCGGATCGAGTACGGCCACCACGCCCCGGTCGCCGGCGGCGCGGATGAGCCGGCCGGCGCCCTGGGCCATGAGCAGCGCGGCGTGGGTCGCGGAGACGGCCATGAAGCCGTTGCCGCCGGCCTTGTCGACGGCGTCGCCGCGGGCCTTGGTCAGCGGGTCGTCGGGCCGCGGGAACGGGACGCGGTCCATCACCACGAGCTGGCAGCCGGCCCCGGGGACGTCGACGCCCTGCCACAGCGACAGGGTGCCGAACAGACAGGTGCGCGGATCGTCCGCGAAGCGGGCGATCAGCTCGCCGAGGGTCTCCTCCCCCTGCAGCAGGATCGGCAGGTCGAGCCTGCCGCGCAGCTCCTCGGCGGCGGTCTGCGCGGCCCGCATCGAGGAGAACAGGCCGAGGGTGCGGCCGCCGGCCGCCTCCACGAGCTCGGCCAGCTCGTCCAGCATGTCGCCGCGGCTGCTGTCCCGGCCCGGCGGGGCGAGGTGCCGGGCGACGTAGAGGATGCCCTGCTTGGGGTAGTCGAACGGGGAGCCGACGTCGAGGCCCTGCCAGGACGGGGCGTCCTCCTCCTCGGTGCCCTCCGGGGGCAGGCCCAGCGAGGCGCCCACCCCGTTGAAGTCGCCGCCGAGCTTCAGGGTGGCGGAGGTGAGGACCACGGAGCGGTCGTTGAAGACCTTCTCGCGGACCAGGCCCGACACGGACAGCGGCGCCACGCGCAGCGACGCCCCGTAGCGGTCGTGCCGCTCGAACCACACCACGTCGTACTCCGAGCCGTGGGTGATCCGCTCGGCGACCTCGTGCACGTTCTCCACGGAGGCCAGGGCGAGTTTGCGGACGGCGTCCTCGTCGGCGACGTTCTTGTCGCGCGTGGAGCCGAGCGCGGTGATCACCGTGCGGCAGGAGTCGCGGAGCATCCGCAGCGCGTGGTCGAGGTCGTCGGGCACGGGCTCCAGCCGGCCGGGGAGGGCCAGCTCCATCAGGCGCTCGAAGTTGTCGCCGGCGCTCAGCAGATCGTCGGCGGCCTTCTCGTTGACGAGCTTCGCGGCGAGCTTCACCGCGCGGTTCACCCGGCCGGGGGTGAGCTCGCCCGTCGCCACGCCCGTCACCCGGGACACCAGCTCGTGGGCCTCGTCGACGATCAGCACCTCGTGGCTGGGGAGGACGGGGGCGCCCTCCAGCGCGTCGATGGCCAGCAGGGCGTGGTTGGTGACGATCACCTCGGCCAGCTTGGCCCGCTCGCGGGCGGCCTCGGCGAAGCACTCCGCGCCGTAGGCGCAGCGGGAGGCGCCGAGACATTCGCGGGCGGACACCGACACCTGGGACCAGGCCCGGTCGGAGACGCCGGGCGTGAGGGAGTCGCGGTCGCCGGTCTCCGTCTCGTCGGCCCAGTCGCGCAGGCGCAGCAGGTCCTTGCCGAGCTTGCTCGTGGGGGCGTGCGCCTCGAACTGGTCGAAGAGGCCCTCCTCTTCCTCCTGCGGCACGCCCTCGTGCACCCGGTGCAGGCAGAGGTAGTTCGACCGGCCCTTGAGCATCGCGAACTCGGGCTTGCGGCGCAGCAGCGGGTGCAGCGCCTCGACCGTGCGGGGCAGGTCGCGCTCGACGAGCTGGCGCTGCAGTGCGAGCGTCGCGGTGGCGATCACGACCCGGTCGCCGCTGGCGAGCGCGGGCACGAGGTAACCGAGGGACTTGCCCGTACCCGTCCCCGCCTGCACCAGCAGATGCGAATCGCCCTCGATCGCGTCCCGCACCGCCTTGGCCATGGCGGCCTGGCCGGGCCGCTCCACACCGCCCACCGCGGTCACGGCGGCGTGCAGCAGCTCGTCAATCCCCGGCCTGCCCGGGCTGTCGTCTCCCATGGCCCCACACCCTACGTCGGACCACTGACAGTGACCGACGTCACGGTCCGTGAGCGGTTCGTCACAGGGTAGTTGGTGGTCTGTGCGCCTGCGCTCACCAATGCCGCAGGGAGCGTTCCCGCACCATCAGCGCGGCCCGTTTGTCCGGCAGGGTGAGCTCGCCGTGGAAGTGGAAGCCCGCGTTGAGGAAGGCCGCGATGGACGGCGTGTTGCGCAGATCGGGTTCCGCGACGACGCGGTCGCAGCGCGGGTGGTGGTCGAAGACCAGGTCCGAGACCGCGCGCAGCAGCGCGGAGCCCACGCCGCGCCCGCGGTCCGCGGCGGAGCCGATCAGCAGGTGGACGCCCATGTCGTGGCGGCGGACCGGGTAGTACGCGGCGAGGGGGTCGCGGTCCGCGCGGTAGAGCTCCCAGTAGCTCATGGGCCGGCCGTCGAGCAGGCCGAGGCAGGGGACGCTCGGCGTACCGGCCTGGGCCCGCAGGTGGGCCGCGACGCGGGACGCCGGGCCCGCGAGGCTCCAGAAGGCGTCCACGGCCGGGTCGTTCATCCAGTGGTGCAGGAGCGGCAGATCACGGTCCGGGGCCACCGGTTCGAGGCGGAAGTGGCCGGCCGCGGTGTCGGCCGGCTTCCAGTCGGGGACCGGGAGCGGCTCCAGGTCGTCCGGGGCGGGGCGCGGTAAGGGGAGCCGCAGGACCAGCGTGTCGTCGTCGGCCACGGCCGGCTTCCTCTCAGGGGGCGAGCGGGTTGGGGATGGTCACGTACACGGACTGGGTGTCGACGGGGCCGACCAGTTCGTCGAGCCCGTGCAGCCGGGTGAGCAGATTGGCCTTGCAGCGCAGCGTCCGCGGCTCCAGCAGCCGCGCCGGCAGCGGGGTGGCGAGCCGCGCCGGCCCGTCGGTGAGGTCGGTGAGGAAGCGGCGGAAGGCGGCGAGCAGCATGGGCTCGGGGGCGAGCCCGGCGGCCCCGAACGCGCCGATGAGGCCGAGTACGTTGTTGATGCCGAGGTAGTACGCGAAGCGCTCGTCGGTGACGTCGTCGGGGACGAACGTGTCGCTGGCCCCGCCGATCCCGGGCAGGCGGCGGTCGAGGTCCTCGCGGCGGGACTCACGGAAGTAGTAACCCTGGTTGTCGCGGTAGCGGCCGCCGACGGGCCAGCCGTCGCCGTCCAGGACGACGAGGGTGTTCTGCTGGTGGGCCTCCAGGGCCACGCCCGCCTCGGCGTCGAGCCACAGCACGGGGCGGACGACGGCTTCGAGGTAGCGCAGGAACCACTCGGCGGACACGGCCGCGGCGGACTGCCCGGTCGCCTCGGCGAGCCGCCCGATGACCTCCTCCAGCCGGGACCGCATGCCGTGGTTGCCGGCGGTGGGGCGGCGGGCGGTGAGGGCGGCGATGCACAGCACGTCGTCGGTGTCGGCGAACGGCTGGTGCCGGATGACGACGTCGAGGCCCTGGACGGGCGCTCCGTCCTCGGTGTCCACGGCGAGCCACGCGGGATCGCGCACGATGTCGAACCCGACGCCGCCGGGGAAGGCCGCCGCCCAGCCCTTGGCGAGCCCGGAGCGCAGCAGCCGGTGGACCTCGACGCCCCGGTGGAGTTCCTTGCGGAGGTTCTCCCGGCGGGAGTTGGTGATGCGCAGCCCCAGGGACAGCTTGAGCATGGCGGGCGCGCCGGGGCGCAGGACGGTGCGCACCGACGAGGTGGGGTGCCAGGGCTCGCCGTACGGGCCGAGGTCGCGCAGCAGTCCGGCGTCCATGAGGCGTACGACCTCGGGCCGCGCCTGGAGTTCGCGGGCCTGCCAGGGGTGCAGGGGCAGCGGGATATGGCCGGCGGGCAGCGGCAGGCCGTCGCCGGCGAGTTCGAGGGCGAGGGCGGCGGCGGTGACGGTCCTGCCGCCGTGCGTCCAGTACGAGTCGGCGGCGAGGACGGCGGGGTTCACCGCGTACCAGTGCAGGGGGAAGGAGCCGCGCAGCTCCGGGGAGTAGGCGGCGGCTTCGGCGTCGGAGAGGCCCTCGCGGCTCTTGGGGGTGGGGTGCAGCGGGTGGCCGAGGACGAGGGACTGCTCGGCGGTGAGGAATCGGACCGGGGAGGTCTCCTCCGGCGTACGGGCCAGGAAGGCCGCCGTGCGGCGGGCGGAGTCGGCGACCCGGCCGACGAGTTCGGAGCCGTCGCGGTCGATGCACTCGCCGCCCGCCGCGTACGCCGCCTCGCGGCCGAGCAGGGCGGCGAGGGTGACGGAGTCCAGCGGCGGGGCGTCCTTGGGCGCGCCGTGCAGCACGGGGCGGCCGAAGCGGTGGTGGCCGGTCGGGGACCAGTAGCGGACGGGGACGCGCAGCGCGGCGCCGCTGGCGGGGAGGAGGACGCGCAGGGTGTCGTTCTCGGGGCGCTCCACCGCGTTCTCGCGGACCCAGCAGCGCAGCAGGCTCTCGGTGGTGGCGGCCTCGGCGGCGGCGCGGGGGTCCGGGTCCTCGACGGGGTCGGCCGCGGCGGGGCCGGTCTCGCCGCGGCGGTACTGGCGGGGTACGGCGGGCTCGATCAGCCGGGCGAGCCGGCGGCGGACGGGAGGGCGTGCGGTGGCGGCGTCGTCGTCGGCGGGGCTTGCGTTCACAACGGGTCCTCGAACGGGGGCGTATGGAATGGAGCGGGCGGGCGCGCGGTCTCAGTGGCGGCCCGCGCCGCCCAGGAGCACGGACAGGCTGGGCCGCCTGCCCCGCGGCCGGCCGCGCTCGGCCGCGGCGAGGGCGTCGGCCAGGCGGTCCAGGACGGCCTCGGTCTGCTCCTCGGTGATGGTCAGGGGCGGCAGCAGGCGTACGACGCTCTCGTGCCGGCCGCCGAGTTCGACGATCAGGCCGCGGTCCAGGCAGGCGCGCTGGACGGCGGCGGCGAGCACGGGGGCGGGCGGGTGCGGGGCGTCGCCGGCGGTGGGGTCGACGAGCTCTATGCCGATCATGAGGCCGCGCCCGCGGACGTCGCCGATGCAGGGGTGTTCGCCGGCCAGGGTGCGCAGGGCGGCCGTCATCCGCTCGCCGAGGCGGGCGGCGCGGGCGGGGAGTTCGTTCTCCCGTACGTAGCGGAGGGTGGCGGCGCCGGCGGCCATCGCGAGCTGGTTGCCGCGGAAGGTGCCGGCGTGGGCGCCCTGCGGCCACAGGTCGAGGTCCTGGTCGTACACGACGACGGCCAGCGGGAGGCTGCCGCCGATGGCCTTGGACAGGACCATCACGTCGGGGACGATCCCGCTGTGCTCGACGGCCCAGAACGTGCCGGTGCGGCCGACCCCGGTCTGCACCTCGTCGGCGATCAGGGGGATGCCGCGCTGTTCGGTGAGGCGGCGCATCCGGCGCAGCCAGCTGTCGGGCGCGGGGATGACGCCGCCCTCGCCCTGCACGGGTTCGACGATCATCGCGGCGGCCGGCTCCACGCCGCCCTTGGGGTCGGCGAGGAGGTTCTCGGTGTAGCGGGCGGCGAGGTCCGCGCCCTCCTCCCCGCCGGTGCCGAAGGGGCAGCGGTAGTCGTACGGGTAGGGCAGCCGGGTCACGCCGGCGTCCGAGGCCGGCGGGCCGGAGCTGCCGCCGACGCCGAGGGCGCCCGCGGTCATGCCGTGGTACGCGCCGGAGAAGGCGAGCACGCCGCCGCGGCCCGTGGCGGTGCGGGTGAGCTTGAGCGCGGCCTCGACGGCGTCGGTGCCGGCCGGACCGCAGAACTGCACGCGGGCGCGGTCGGCGAGGCCCGCGGGCAGGGTGTCGAACAGCTCGGTGGTGAAGTCGTCCTTGACCGGCGTCGCCAGATCGAGGACGTGCAGCGGGGCGCCGGAGTCGAGGACGGAGCGGATGGCCTCCAGCACGACGGGGTGGTTGTGTCCGAGGGCGAGGCTTCCGGCGCCGGAGAGGCAGTCGAGATAGCGCCGGCCGTCGGCGCCCTCGATCGTCAGACCGCGGGCGCGGACGGGCACGATCGGCAGTGAGCGCGCGTACGTGCGTGCGGTCGATTCGCGCGTGGCCTGGCGGCGCAGGATGGCCTCGCGGTCTGCTGCGAGCACGGCGCTCCCCTCCGTTCGGGTACGGGGGGCCGGGTCTTCCCCCGTACGTATCAACGACAGGAGCGGCGGGGGAGCACGGGCAGTCTGAAGATCCTTCCGGCGGCCTGCGGGCGGAACGGAACCGCGAGCCCCGCCGGGCCGTCCCCAACTGCACCGGCATGGTGGCGGCTTGGCCCCACCAGTAGGGTCCGGGCGTTCGAAGTATTCAGACATGTGGGGGAGTTCGAGTCATGCCCGTTACACGGAACCGCCGAGCCGGCGCGCCGCTGGTCCGGCATGCGGGTGTCGCACGGCGCGCCGCCGCCGTGTGTGCGCTGGTCACGGCGCTGGCGCTGACCGGCGCGGGGTGCTCCGGGGACGACGGAAAGACGGCCGACGCGAAGCCGAGCGCGCCGGGCGGGCTGGATGACCTGGAGCTGCCGAGCGATCTGGAGTCGTCGCTCGAGGGCCTCGGGATCAACCTCGACGAGTGGAAGAACGGCGCCTGGAAGAACTGGGACCAGGACGACTGGCTGCGCGAGGCCGAGGACTTCATCAACCCGGTCATCGAGGACCTGTGGGGCCCGGAGCGGATGCGCGACGCGGACCAGCCGCCGGAGGAGCAGGTGCCGGCGGACACCGGGGACGAGCAGGGGGTGACGGACCCGGAGCCGCAGCGGGTGGAGGCCACGGAGATCGACGCGCCGTACCGGGAGAACGCCTCGCCCGTGGGGAAGGTGTTCTTCGACGGGCCGGAGGGGTCGATGGTGTGCTCCGGCACGGTGGTCGCCGATCCGGCGAACCCGGGTAAGTCGAACCTGGTGGCGACGGCAGGACACTGCGTGCACGCCGGCAAGACCGGCGGCTGGTACCGCAACGTGGCGTTCGTCCCCTCCTACAACGACGCCGGCAAGCCGGCGGACCAGCTGGAGAACGCGCCGCGCGACGAGCTGGCGCCGCTGGGCGTGTGGTGGGCGGACCAGGCACGGACGACCGACGAGTGGATCGCGCAGGGCCAGGCGGAGGGCGGCGCCGGGGCGCCGTACGACTTCGCGATGCTGCGGGTGAAGCCGGAGGACGGCGGGGCGGCGTCGCTGGAGGAGACGACCAAGGCGGCCGTGCCGGTGTGGTTCGACGCTCCGAAGGTGGCCGACGCGGTGGACGTCACGGCGATGGGCTATCCGGAGGCGCCGCCCTACGACGGGCAGCGGATCTTCTCCTGCGCGGGCGACCCGGGCCGGCTGTCGATCGACCCGGACCAGCCCACGATGTACCGCATGGGCTGCTCGATGACCGCGGGCTCCTCGGGCGGCGGCTGGTTCGCCGAGCGTGACGGCGGGCCGGCGCTGGTCTCCGTCACCTCGATCGGCGCCCTCAACCAGGTCTGGCTGGCCGGCCCGCATCTGGGCCAGGAGGCCAAGGGCGTCTTCGACCAGGTCTCGGGCTGACCCACACGAGCGAGGGTGGGGTACGCCGGGGATCGGGCGTGATCCGTACGAGCGCGGGATGCGTTCAGCCCAGGGCATGATCCGTACGGCTGGGGCGGGGCCGGTGGCGGTCCCGCCCCTCGCCGTGGGGTCTCAGTCCCACTCCCCCAGCTCGTCCGTGTCCTCCCCCTCGGCCTCCAGCGCCTCGCGCACCACCCGCAGGGCCAGGCCCTCGTTGTAGCCCTTACGGGCGAGCATGCCGGCGAGGCGGCGGAGGCGTTTGTCGCGGTCCAGGCCGCGGGTGGCGCGGAGTTTGCGGGCGACCAGCTCACGGGCCGTCTCGAGCTCCTGGTCGGAGTCGAGCCGCGCCACCGCCTCGCTGATCAGCGCGGGGTCCACGCCCTTGGTCCGCAGCTCCCCGGCCAGTGCGCGCCGGGCCAGCCCGCGGCCGTGGTGGCGGGACTCCACCCAGGCCGAGGCGAACGCGGCGTCGTCGATGAGGCCCACCTCCTCGAAACGGGAGAGCACCTCGTCCGCCACCTCCCGGGGGATCTCCCGTTTGGCCAGCGCGTCGGCGAGCTGCTTACGCGTCCGGGGCGTCCCCGTGAGCAGACGCAGGCAGATCGCCCGCGCCCGCTCGGCGGGGTCGGCCGGCGGCCCGGAGGGGGCGCGCTCCCGCCCGCCCTGCTCCCGCCCGTTCGGGTCCAGCCCGCCCCGCTCCCGTCCGTTCCGCCCCCGGCCGGTCCGCGACGAACGGCGCGAGCCGGCCGGACGGACGCCCTCCTCCTCGCCCTCGCCGCTCGTCGGGAGGAGGGCCGCGTCGTCAGCCGTCTGCGGGACCCACTCCGTACGGCGGGTCACCGACTCAGGCCTTGGCGGTGGCCTTGGCGGCCTTCGCCGTGGTCTTGGCGGGGGCCGGGACGGTCTTCTTGTCCGCCGCCTTGTCGTCCGCGGCCGCGGACGGAGTGGCGGCGTCCGCGGCGGACTCGCCCTCGGCGGCGGCCTCGGGACGGACGCCGATGCCCAGCTTCTCCAGGATCTTCTTCTCGATCTCGTTGGCGAGGTCGGGGTTGTCCTTGAGGAAGTTGCGGGCGTTCTCCTTGCCCTGGCCGAGCTGGTCGCCCTCGTACGTGTACCAGGCGCCGGCCTTGCGCACGAAGCCGTGCTCCACGCCCATGTCGATCAGACCGCCCTCGCGGCTGATGCCCTGGCCGTAGAGGATGTCGAACTCGGCCTGCTTGAAGGGCGGGGCGACCTTGTTCTTGACGACCTTGACGCGGGTGCGGTTGCCGACCGCGTCCGTGCCGTCCTTCAGGGTCTCGATGCGGCGGATGTCCAGTCGCACCGAGGCGTAGAACTTCAGCGCCCGGCCACCCGTGGTGGTCTCGGGGGAGCCGAACATCACACCGATCTTCTCGCGGAGCTGGTTGATGAAGATCGCCGTGGTCTTGGACTGGTTCAGCGCACTGGTGATCTTCCGCAGCGCCTGGCTCATCAGCCGGGCCTGCAGACCCACGTGCGAGTCGCCCATCTCGCCCTCGATCTCCGCGCGCGGGACGAGCGCCGCGACGGAGTCGATGACGATGAGGTCGAGGGCGCCGGAGCGGACCAGCATGTCGACGATCTCGAGCGCCTGCTCGCCGTTGTCGGGCTGGGAGAGGATCAGGTTGTCGATGTCGACGCCGAGCTTCTTGGCGTACTCGGGGTCGAGGGCGTGCTCGGCGTCCACGAAGGCCACCTGGCCGCCGGCCCGCTGGGCGTTGGCGACGGCGTGCAGCGTGAGGGTCGTCTTGCCGGAGGACTCCGGTCCGTACACCTCCACCACACGGCCGCGCGGGAGGCCGCCGACGCCGAGGGCGACGTCGAGAGCGGTCGACCCGGTGGAGATCACCTCGACGGGCTCGTTGGGCCGCTCACCGAGGCGCATCACGGCGCCCTTGCCGAATTGCCGTTCAATCTGGGCGAGAGCGGCGTCAAGGGCCTTCTCGCGGTCGGTCGCTGCCATGGGCTCCACCCGGGATGTCTGAGTCGATCGCTTCACGTCCACGACGCTAGCGGGTACCACTGACAATCCGCCGAGACGTCGCGCCGGCCTGTGGAAAACTGAAGGAGAGCGGCTGTGCCGCCCCCTGGAAACACGGGGCCGGAGACACCATCTGAATGGATGTTCGATTTTGGTGTCAAGCCGGACGCGAGGGCGGCGCGTCGCCCGCGCCGCCGTCCGGCAACGGGCGTCGCGCCGGAGAAGCTAGCCGCGGACGTCCTCGCCCGCCCCGCTGTCCGCGGCCTCGCCCGCGGACTGCTGCTTGGGGATCTCGGCGGCCTCGACCACCGCGGGCTCCGCCGATTCCGCGCCCCCGGCCTCCGCCCCGACCCCGGCGACGGCCTCCTCCGCGCCACCCTCGGCAGCAGACTCCGCCGCTTCGGCGGCCGGCTCGCCGGCGGGCTCCCGAGCCGGCTCCGCAACCCGGGCCGCCTCCGCGGACCCGGCGGCCTCCGCCGACCCGGCGGCCTCCACAACCGGCTCCGCGGCCGCGGCGGCGTCGCTCGACGGCTCACCCTTGCGACCAAGCAGCTTGGCCAAAACGCCCATATCTACTCCATAACTGACTCGTGTGGGCGAAATCCCGGACCGCCCGGAGCGTCTCATTGCGCCGCCCCGGCATGTCGGTCCAGCAACCGGCGGCCGGAACCTCGCAACGGCCAACGACGCCGCCGACGGCACGTCACGTCGCTCGTTCGAGGGGCGGCCCCGGTGTTTGGGAGACTGATCTCCGTGAACACCAAGCCGCACCGCCCCCAGGTCGTCGCCGTCGTCGGCGCCACCGCCACCGGCAAGTCCGATCTGGGCGTCGCCCTCGCCCGCCGGTTCGGCGGCGAAGTCGTCAACACCGACTCGATGCAGCTCTACCAGGGGATGGACATCGGCACCGCCAAGCTGACCCCCGCCGAGCGGCAGGGCGTCCCGCACCATCTGCTGGACGTGTGGGACATCACCGAGACCGCGAGCGTCGCCGAGTACCAGCGCCTGGCCCGCGGGGTGATCGACCGGCTGCTGGCCGAGGGCCGTACGCCGGTGCTGGTGGGCGGCTCCGGGCTGTACGTCCGCGGGGCCGTCGACGCGCTGGAGTTCCCCGGCACCGACCCGGCCGTACGGGCGGCGCTGGAGGCGGAGCTGGCGGAGCTGGGCTCCGGGGCGCTGCACCGGCGGCTGGCGGAGGCGGACCCGGCCGCGGCGGCGGCGATCCTGCCGAGCAACGGACGGCGGGTCGTCCGCGCGCTGGAGGTGATCGAGATCACCGGCCGGCCGTTCACGGCGAACCTGCCCGGGCACGAGTCGGTCTACGACACCCTGCAGATCGGCGTCGACGTCCCCCGTCCCGAGCTGGACGAGCGGATCGCCCTGCGGGTGGACCGGATGTGGGAGGCGGGCCTGGTCGACGAGGTCCGCCGGCTGGAGGCGGAGGGGCTGCGCGACGGGCGCACCGCCTCGCGCGCCCTCGGCTACCAGCAGGTGCTGGCGTTCCTGGCGGGCGAGTGCACGGAGGAGGAGGCGCGCGCCGAGACCGTACGCGCGACCAAGCGCTTCGCCCGCCGTCAGGATTCGTGGTTCCGGCGGGATCCGCGGGTGCACTGGCTGAGCGGCGCCGCACAGGACCGCGACCTCCTGGAGTCACGCGCGTCCGAGCTGCTGGAGCGGGCGGCCACGGCCTGAGGCCCACGACGTAACGCCCCCAGCGGGCAGCTCACGGCGTAGGAACCGACGGCCGACGGCCCTGTCCGCACCGCGCCGCCGCCCCACCCGTTCGCCCTCCCCGGCATGCGTCGCGCCACGTCCGCCCGTTGGATGTGGCCATGGCCGACAACGACATCCGCCGCGGACGCCCATGACCGCCCCAGCGGAGGCACGGCCCTCCCCCACCCTGCGCGAACTCCTCCTCAACCGGGGCTATCTGCGCCTGCTGCTGTTCTCCCTCCTGCTCGGCGTGCCCATCGCCCTGGCCTGCTTCTTCTTCGTCAGCCTCCAACACTCCCTGCAGCACTGGGTCTGGGAGTCGCTTCCGGAAGCGGCCGGCTTCGACCGCGCGCCCTGGTGGTGGCCGCTGCCCGCGCTGCTGCTGGCCGGGCTGATCATGGCGCCGATCGTGACCCGTATGCCCGGGAGCGGCGGCCATGTGCCCGTCTTCGGGCTCGGCGGCCCGCCCGTCGGGCCGGACGCGCTGCCGGGCGTGGTGCTCGCCGCGCTGGCCACGCTCCCGCTCGGCGTGGTGCTGGGGCCGGAGGCACCGCTGATGGCGGTGGGCAGCGGGCTGGCCCTGCTCGCGCTGCGGACGCTGCGCGCCGAGCCCGAACCGCGGGCGGGCGCCGTCCTGGCCACCGCCGGTTCCACCGCGGCGATCTCCACGATCCTGGGCGGTCCGGTGGCGGCCGCCGTCATGGTGATCGAGGCCGCCGGGCTCGGCAGCGCGCAGCTCGTCGCCCTGGTCCTGCCCTGTCTGGCCGCCAGCGCGGCCGGTGCGCTGGTCTTCACCGGTTTCGGCGAGTGGACGGGTCTGTCGATCGGCGCCCTGCAGCTCCCCGAGGTTCCCCCCAATGTCAATCCCGACGCGGGGGACTTCCTGTGGGGTCTGCCGGTGGCCGTCCTCATCGCAGTCGTCGTGTCGGCCTGCCGCACCCTCGGGCACCGCACCGTGGCGTGGACGAAGCAGCAGACAGCGGTACGGACCGTCCTGTGCGCCGTCGCCGTCGGCGGCTGCCTCACGGCGTACGCCCTGCTCACCGACCGGTCGCCGGAGGAGGCGGCGCTGTCCGGCCAGACGATGCTCGGCAAGCTGGCCGCCGATCCGCACGCCTGGTCCGTGGCCGCCCTCGTCGCCCTCGTGGCCTGCAAGGGCCTGGCCTGGGGCATCTGCCTGGGCAGTCTGCGCGGCGGTCCCATCTTCCCCGCGGTGCTCATCGGGGCGGCGGCGGCCATCGCGTGCTCGGGGCTGCCCGGGTTCGGCGCGACCCCCGCGCTCGCGGTCGGTATGACGGCGGCCACGGCGACGGTCACCGGTCTGCCGCTGACGAGCGCGGTCCTCAGCGTCCTGCTGACGGGGCCGGACGCGTACAACCAGATGCCCCTCATCGTCATCTCGTCGGTGATCGCCACGCTGACCACGCAGTTCGTGCAGCGGAAGGCGCCGCAGGCCGCCCACGCGTGACGCGGTCCCCACGGAACCCCCGAAGAAGAAGCCCCCGGCGGGATGACCCCGCCGGGGGCTTCTTCTTCCAGAACCTCCAGACCTTCCGGCCGGAGCGCCAGGAGACTCAGCGCCGTACCGTGTCGTCCGTCTTCAGGTCGTCGATCCGGTCCTGGATCTTGGAGAGCTTGTCGGGGCAGTAGATCTCCAGCACCTTCGCCTCGGCCCGTACGACCTGGGTGTCGGAGATGACCGGCCGCTGGCCGGGGCCCGTGGCGCCGTTGGAGAGGTTGACCTTCCACAGCCCGGACTCCAGCGCGCTCGCCGGGTCGTCGCACACGGGGCCGCCGTCCGTGCCGAGTGTGCGGGCGATGGCCGCGGCGTCGGGGCGGGGGTAGCCGGCGGCCTCGGCCGCGTCGGCGAGCTGGTTCGCCTTCTTCGTGGCCTCGTTGGTGGTCTTCACGCTCTCGTACTGGATGAGGCCGATGACGGCGATGACGACCAGCATCACGATGGCGCCGATGTAGATCCACTTGTGCTCGGAGGCGAAGCGGGTGGGGCTCATGACGTGGCCTCCTCTTCCCGTGCGGCCTCGGTCTGCCAGCTCGGCTTCCTGAACTTCAGGAACAGCCAGGGGATGAGCAGACCCAGGATCACCAGGCCGCCGCCGACGATGACGACGTACTGCAGCACGCTGTTGCCGCCGAACTGCGAGGGCGGTACGAACCCGATGCACAGCGCCGCCAGCGAGGACAGCAGGCCGACGACGCACACCAGCCCGAGGGCGGGGGTGCGGTAGCCGCGCGGATGGTCGGGCTTGTTCTTCCGCAGCCGCATGGCCGCCATGAACATCAGCAGGTAGACGATCAGATACACCTGCGTGGTGATGGTCGAGAAGATCCAGTAGACGCTGGAGACGTCGGGGATCAGCGCGTATCCCAGGGCGATCACCGAGGTGACGATGCCCTGCGTGACGAGGATGTTCTGCTGGATCCCGTACTTGTTGAGCTTCTGCAGGAACGGCGGCAGGTAGCCCTCGCTGCGGGAGATCTCCAGCAGGCCCTTGGACGGGCCGGCCAGCCAGGTGAGCATGCCGCCCAGCGAGGCGGAGATCAGGGCGACGGCGGCGATCGGGGTGAGCCAGCCGATGTGGAAGTACTTGAAGAAGGCGTCGAACGCCTGCATCACACCGGCCGTCAGGCTGAGCTGGCTGGCCGGGACCACCCAGCTGATCGCCAGCGCGGGCAGGATGAAGATCAGCAGCACCATGCCCACGGCCAGGAACATCGCCTTGGGGAACTCCTTGGCGGGCTCCTTCAGCGAGGAGACGTGGACCGCGTTCATCTCCATGCCGGAGTACGACAGGAAGTTGTTCACGATCAGCACCAGGCTGGCCAGACCGGTCCACTGCGGCAGCAGATGGGAGCTGTCCATCGGCGCGGCGGACGGGTTGCCCTGGCCGAGGAAGATCATGCCCAGGACCACCAGCAGGGTGCCGGGGATGAGGGTGCCGATGATCAGGCCCCACTTGGAGAGCCCGGCGAGCGCCTCGGTGCCGCGGGAGGAGACCCAGACGCCCGTCCAGTACAGCACCATGATCACGATCGCGGTGTAGACGCCGTTGGAGGCCAGGGACGGATCGATGATGTACGCGATGGTGCTCGCCACGAACGCCAGGAGGCTCGGGTAGTAGAAGATCGTCATCGCGAACTGGCACCACACGGCGAGGAAGCCGAGGGGCTTCGACAGGCCCTCGCTGACCCACCGGTACACGCCGCCCGACCAGCCGGAGGCCAGCTCCGCCGACACCAGGGCGGTCGGCAGCAGGAACACGACCGCCGGCAGCAGGTAGAGGAACACGCACGCCAGCCCGTACACGGCCATGGTGGGCGCGGCACGGAGGCTGGCGACCGACGCCGTCGTCATCATGGCCAGCGTCACCCAGGTGAGCGTGACCGGAGGACGGTGCACGGCCGCCCGGACGGCCTGTTTGGGTACGTCCGCCGGGACGTCCATGGAACTCATAAGCGGCTCCCTGCCTCGCCGGGCACAGCCCCGAAGGCCATGCGCTGGCTCCAGACTCGTGTCGTACGGGGAGGGGCGCACCGCTCTCCGGGCCGTTCGGGTGAGACGAACGACGGCTGCGGACGCCCCGTCGCGATCATGGTTCCGGTCGGCACCGACCGTGATCGTCCCCGGGCCGCGGGCCCTTGCTCCGGGCGGCTCAGGGGCACGTCGCGCCTCCCGCGCACCGGCCCCTCGAACGACCGGTCACAGCCTGATCACGTGATGGCATCGGGACGCTCTGACGGCCCTTTCGGCGCCCGGCGGCATGCCATCATCGATTGCGATCGAGCCGTGTCGAATACACGCTTCCGCGTGGGGCGCGCACGGCTGTCGGAGCAGTGTTCCGCAGGTACGCCGGAGGTTGGGAGGGCACGTGGCGATGGAGGCCGGCCCTCGTGACAGCCGTCAGGATCCCTCCCCAGGCCCCGGCGGACGGGACGGCGGTTACGCGCTGGGCGCGACCGGCCCGCTGCCGGACGAGACGGCGGAGCTGCTGCACGACGCCCCCCTCGACGAGACCGATCCCGCGGTGACCGTGGGTGAGGAGTCCTTCCGCGAACTGCGTCCGCCGCGCCTGCTGCGCTTCTGGCAGCTCGCGCCCATCATCGGCTGCGCCGTGATCGGCTCCCTGATGTTCGCCTTCCCGCTCGCCTTCGAGTTCGGGGACGGCGGGGCGGTCGTGGCGATGCTCGGGCTGCTCATCTCCCTGTCGGCCGGCGGCTGGGCGCTGATGGCCGCCCGCCGGGTCGGTTACGTGCTGCCCGGGCTGAGCGGAGGGGACGCGGAACAGCGGACGGACTGGCGGGTCGTGCTGCTCTACGCCGTGACGGTCGCGGTGGTGGCCGTTCTGGCCATCTGGCGGATCGCGCGGCTGCGGTAGAACGGACGCCGCTTGAGCGGGACGCGCACCGCCTCACCTTCACCGGAACACCCACCGCACTCCGCGACGCCCACCGGCCGCGTCGGCCGTCCACCGCACCCCGTACGATCGGGAACGTGACCTCCGCTCCGCTGCACTTCCTCAAGGGCCACGGCACCGAGAACGACTTCGTGATCGTTCCCGACCCCGACGGCCTGATCGACCTCTCCCCCGCCGACGTCGCCCGCCTGTGCGACCGGCGCGCCGGTATCGGCGCGGACGGAGTGCTGCGCGTGGTGCGCTCGGCCGCGCATCCGGAGGCGGCGCGTCTGGCCGGCGAGGCCGAGTGGTTCATGGACTACCGCAACAGCGACGGTTCAATCGCCGAGATGTGCGGCAACGGCGTGCGCGTCTTCGCCCGCTATCTGCAGCACGCGGGCCACGTGGAGGCCGGCGATCTGGCCATCGCCACCCGCGCCGGGGTCCGCCGCGCGCATCTGGCGAAGGACGGCGACGTCACGGTGCGCATGGGCGCCGCGCGGCTGGTGGACGGCGAGGTCACCGTGTCGGTCGACGACCGCTCCTGGCCGGCCGCCAACGTCAACATGGGCAACCCGCACGCCGTGGCCTTCGTCGCCGATCTGGCGGACGCCGGGAAGCTGTACGACGCACCCGCGTACTCCCCCGCCGCGGCCTACCCGGACGGCGTGAACGTCGAGTTCGTCGTGGACCGGGGCCCGCGGCACGTGGCGATGCGCGTGCACGAGCGCGGCTCCGGCGAGACCCGCTCGTGTGGCACGGGCGCGTGCGCCGTGATGGTGGCGTCCGCCCGCCGCGACGGCGTCGACCCGGCGGTCACCGGCCGCCCCGAGACGTACACGGTCGACGTCCCGGGCGGACGGCTCGTCATCACCGAACACCCGGACGGCACTGTGGAGATGACGGGCCCGGCGGTGATCGTCGCGGAGGGCACCACCGCGGCCGGCTGGCTGTAGGGCGGCGTACGGGAACGGACCGCGGGGCCGTACGGGAGCCTTCCGCGGGGGCGTACGAAATCGGTCCGGGGCACCCAACACCCTGCCCAGGCAAGAACGCCATACCTCGAACGGGTGATAGCCACCCGGCTGGGGGAGAGCGCGGTCGCGCTGCGTGGTGAGGTCGGTACCATCAATCACCGGCACCGGGATCATCGCCCCCGAGAACCGGGCGGCCGTCGTCGCCGCACGGGTCCCGTACACGCCGGTCGGACTGCCGGAGGTGCCCCCTTGAGCGCAGAGGCCAGCGCGGACGCCGCCCCTCCCGCCCCGCCCCGTAGCGGCAGACGCGGGCTCCCCCGCCTCGACCTGCGACGGCTGGGCCGGGCCGCGGCGCAGATCGGCACCGGCGGGCGGGACCGGCTGCCCGACGCCCTGGAGCACGTCGCCAAGGCGCACCGCTCGTTCTTCCCGGACGCGGACCTGTCGGTGCTGGCCCGCGCCTATGTGCTGGCGGAGGAGTCGCACCGCGGGCAGATGCGCAAGAGCGGCGAGCCGTACATCACCCATCCGCTCGCCGTCACGCTGATCCTCGCCGAACTCGGCGCGGAGACCACGACGCTGACCGCCTCCCTGCTGCACGACACGGTCGAGGACACCGACGTGACGCTGGAGCAGGTCCAGGAGGAGTTCGGCGCGGAGGTCTGCTATCTCGTCGACGGCGTCACCAAGCTGGAGAAGGTCGACTACGGGGCGGCGGCCGAGCCGGAGACCTTCCGCAAGATGCTGGTGGCCACCGGCAGCGACGTCCGGGTGATGGCCATCAAGCTCGCCGACCGGCTGCACAACATGCGCACGCTGGGCGTGATGCGCCGCGAGAAGCAGGTCCGCATCGCCAAGGTCACCCGCGACGTGCTCATCCCGCTCGCCGAGCGGCTGGGCGTGCAGACGCTGAAGACGGAGCTGGAGGATCTGGTCTTCGCGATCCTGCACCCCGAGGAGTACGCCTCCACCCGCGAGCTGGTCGTCGCGCACCGCTCGCAGCCGGATCCGCTCCAGGACACGGCGCGGGAGCTGCGCGCGCTGCTGCGCGAGGCGGACATCTCCGCCGAGGTGCTGATCCGCCCCCGGCACGTGGTCTCCGTGCACCGGGTCCTGCTGAAGCGCGGCGCGCTGAGCGCGGCGGACTTCGGGCGGCTGCTGGTGCTCGTACCGGAGGACGCCGACTGCTACGCCGTGCTGGGCGAGCTGCACACCTGCTTCACGCCGGTGATCTCGGAGTTCAAGGACTTCATCGCCGTACCGAAGTTCAACCTCTACCAGTCGCTGCACACGGCCGTCGCCGAGTCGCGCGGGCTGGTCGTGGAGGTACTGGTGCGGACCCACCGGATGCACCGGGTGGCGGAGACGGGTGTCGTCGCCGTGGGGAGCGCGGGAGGCGACGGCGGTCCGGTCGGCGAGTGGCTGGCGCGACTGCTGGACTGGCAGCGGGCGGCGCCGGACCCGGACACCTTCTGGACGGCGCTGCGCGAGGATCTGGCGCCCGACCGGGAGATCACGGTGTTCTCCGACCGCGGCCTGCCGCTGCGGCTGCCGGCGGGCGCCACGTGCGTGGACGCCGCCTACGCGGCGCACGGGGAGGACGCCCACGCGTGCGTGGGCGCGCGCGTGCACGGCCGGCTGGTGAGCATGGGGACGGAGCTTCGGGACGGCGACACGCTGCAGCTGCTGCTGTCCCCCGAGCCCGAGTCGCCGGAGCCCGCCTCCGGGCCGTCGCCGGAGTGGCTGGAGCACGCGCAGACGCCGGGCGCGCGCATCTCCATCACCCGGTGGCTGGCGGCGCACCCCGCGGACCTCGAGCCGCCCGCGCCGGCCGTCCCGGAGGCCGGGCAGGCGCCCGCCGCCCCGTCGGCCGCTCCGGTGGCGCCGGAGCCCGACAGACCAGAGCCCGCCGAGCCGGCGATCGCCGACCTCCCCGGCGCCGCCGTCCGTCTCGCGCGCTGCTGTACACCGGTGCCGCCGGACGCGGTGACCGGTTTCGAGGTACGGGGCGGCGCCGTCGCCGTCCACCGCGTGCAGTGCTCGGCCGTCGTACGGATGACGACGGCCGGGCGTGAGCCGGTGACGGTGACCTGGCGTGAGGGCGAGTCGGAGCTGCGCGTCACCCTGCACGCGGAGGCGTTCGTCCGCGCGCATCTGCTGGCGGACCTCACGGAGGCGATCGCGGCGGAGGGCGCGGCGATCGTCGCGGCGGACGTCGAGCTGCCGCGCGAACAGCGCGTGCGCCACACGTACACGCTGCAGCTGCGTGATCCGTCCCGGCTGCCGGTGCTGATGCGGGCGATGCGCCGGGTGCCGGGCGTGTACGACGTCTCCCGCGTGCAGCGGGCGGCCGCCGGCAGCCCGCCGCGCGGCGTGCACTCTCGGCTGCGGTGAGGGACCGCCCGGGACGCCGCTACGGCTTCTCGTCCGCTACGGCTTCTCGTCGCGGTAGTACCGCTGCGCGCCCTCGTGCAGGTCCAGCGGGTCGGTGAAGATCGCGGTGCGCAGGTCCACCAGCTGGGCGGCGTGCACCTCCCCGGCGATCCGGTCGCGGCTCCTGATCACCTCGCGGGTGATCGCCTCGGTCAGCTCCGTATCGGCGCGGGTGGTGGTGACCAGCAGGTTCGCCACGGCGATCGTGGAGACCGCCTTGTTGTCCGCGAGCTTCGGATAGGCGTCGGGCGACATCACGGCGGAGCGGTAGTAGTGGGCGTACGCGCTCTGGTCGTGCAGCGGGCCCAGGAGGTTGTTCAGCGGGACGAGCCGGATGCTCATCTGCTCGGAGAGGGTGTTCACCGTCGCGGTCGGCAGTCCGCCCGACCAGAAGAAGGCGTCGATGTCGCCGTCCTTCAGCAGTCCCGTCATGGTGGTGATCGACTCGCGTACGGCGTGCACGTCGGTCGTCATGTCGAGTCCGGCGGCCTTCAGCAGACGGCTGGCGATGAGCTGCACCCCGGACTTGTCCGTCCCCACGCCGACGTTCTTGCCGGCCAGGTCCTGCGCGGTGCGGATGTCCGAGCCGGCGGGCACGACGAGCTGGATGTAGTCGTCGTAGAGGCGGGCCACCGCCCGCAGCTGCCGCCAGCCCTCCCGCTTCTTGAGCCGGTACTCGGCGACGGCGTCCGCGGCGGCGACGGCGAAGTCCGCCTGGCCCGTGGCGACCTTCTCCATGTTGTCGATGGACCCCTCGCTGTTCACGAGGTGGACGTCGAGATCGGGCAGGTCCTGGTTCAGCTGCTGCTTGAGCAGTCCGCCGTAGCGCGCGTAGACGCCCTTGGACACCCCTGTGGCGAAGGTCATGTCGCCGCTCGGCCTGCTGTCGCCTCGGGGCAGCAGCCACCACGCCAGCAGGGCGAGCGCCAGGACGGCCGCGGCGGCGATACGTATCGCGCGGCGGCGGCCGGGACGGCGCAGGGACAGGTGCATGCACGCGATCGTAATGCGGGCCGGGCCGGATCCGTCGTTCCCGGGGACCGGAAGGCGGTGCCAGAGCCGTAAACTGGAGCCTTGGCCGTCCGCCCCTCTCGGCACCCCGGCCTCCGGAAACCCTGACCCGTTTGGATGATCACTGGCATGTCGGAGCAGCTCCAGCGCACGTACACGGTCAAGACCTACGGCTGTCAGATGAACGTCCACGACAGCGAGCGGATGGCGGGCCTGCTGGAGGCCGCCGGTTACGTCCGCGCGCCCAAGGACGCCGAGGCCGCGGACGTCGTCGTCTTCAACACCTGCGCGGTGCGGGAGAACGCCGACAACAAGCTGTACGGCAATCTCGGCCAGCTGGCCCCGAAGAAGGCCGCCAACCCGGGCATGCAGATCGCCGTGGGCGGCTGTCTGGCGCAGAAGGACCGCGACACGATCGTGAAGCGGGCGCCGTGGGTGGACGTCGTCTTCGGCACGCACAACGTGGGCAAGCTGCCCGTGCTCCTGGAGCGGGCGCGGGTGCAGGCCGAGGCCCAGGTCGAGATCGCCGAGTCGCTGGAGGCGTTCCCCTCCACGCTGCCGACGCGGCGCGAGTCGGCGTACGCGGCGTGGGTGTCGATCTCCGTCGGCTGCAACAACACCTGCACCTTCTGCATCGTCCCGGCGCTGCGCGGCAAGGAGAAGGACCGCCGCCCCGGCGACATCCTCGCCGAGGTGGAGGCGCTGGTCGCCGAGGGTGTCTCGGAGATCACCCTGCTCGGTCAGAACGTCAACGCCTACGGCTCCGACATCGGCGACCGGCAGGCGTTCAGCAAGCTGCTGCGGGCCTGCGGGAACGTCGAGGGCCTGGAGCGCGTGCGTTTCACCTCGCCGCATCCGCGCGACTTCACGGACGACGTGATCGAGGCGATGGCCGAGACGCCGAACGTGATGCCGCAGCTGCACATGCCGCTGCAGTCCGGTTCGGACCCGGTGCTGAAGGCGATGCGCCGGTCGTACCGGCAGGAGCGTTTCCTCGGGATCATCGAGAAGGTGCGCGCCGCGATGCCGGACGCCGCGATCTCCACCGACATCATCGTGGGCTTCCCCGGCGAGACCGAGGAGGACTTCCAGCAGACGCTGCACACGGTGCGCGAGGCGCGCTTCGCGCAGGCGTTCACCTTCCAGTACTCCAAGCGCCCGGGGACGCCGGCGGCGACGATGGACGGCCAGATCCCGAAGGCCGTCGTGCAGGAGCGGTACGACCGGTTGGTCGCCCTCCAGGAGGAGATCTCCTGGGAGGAGAACAAGAAGCAGGTCGGCCGGGTCGTCGAGGTCATGGTCGCCGAGGGCGAGGGCCGCAAGGACGACGCCACGCGGCGCCTGTCCGGCCGCGCCCCCGACAACCGGCTGGTGCACTTCGCGAAGCCGGAGGAGCCGGTCCGCCCCGGCGACATGGTGACCGTGGCGATCACCTACGCCGCCCCGCACCACCTCCTCGCGGAGGGCCCGGCGAGGTCCGTGCGCCGCACCCGCTCGGGCGACGCCTGGGAGCTGCGCAGCGCGGCCCCGAAGCCGCAGGGCGTGATGCTGGGCCTGCCGAAGATCGGCGTCCCGGACCCGCTGCCGGCGGCCGAGGCGGGCGGCTGCGCGGTCGGCTGAGGACCGCCGCCGCGGGGATTGTCGGACCCGCGTGATGTGATGTCGGCCTGACCTTTTCGGGGGGGGGACGTCATGAAGCCTGCGACACCTTCACGCCCGGTGGACATCGCCGCCGCGGTACCGGAGCTCGCCGGACTGGGCCGCACGGCGGTCCGGCTGCATCCGCGGCCGGGCACGCCGGGGGTGGACGACAGCTCGGTGGGCGGACCGCTGCTGTGGCCGCGGGGTGAGGCGTGGCCGCGGTGCGACGCCTCGCACGAGACCTTCAGCGTGCACGCGGTCGCGGACGTGCGACTGCGGCGCCGGATCCTGACCGAGGCGTGGGGACGCCCCCAGCAGCCGGGCACGAACCTGCTGACGCCGGACGAGACGGCCGTCCTGGACCGGATCAGCGGCAACGGGTACGGGGCGCCGGACGGACCCGTGCCGATGCTGCCCGTGCTCCAGTTGTACGCACGGGACGCGCCGGACGCCGGCTTCCCGCCCGGGTCGGACCTGCTCCAGCTGCTGTGGTGTCCGTTCGGGCACGGCGACGACTATCTGCCGGCGATACGGATCCGCTGGCGGACGGTCACGGAGATCGGGGTGCCGTCGGACGACCGTCCGGAACCAGCGTACGCCGAGGACGACTTCGTACCGGCGCCCTGCGTTCTGCATCCGGAGCCGGTCGTCGAATACCCTCCGGGCCACCTCCTGCCGGAGGAGGTCGTGGCCCGCCTCGATACCTGGGCGCGAGCCGCGGGGCACCGGCCGTTCCTGTACTCCCAGGCGCTGTCGGTGGCTCCGGGCTGGAAGGCGGGCGGATGGCCCGCACCCTGGACCTTCCGCGATCCCGAACCCGTCGTCTGCGGCTGCGGCGCGCCGATGGACGCGCTGCTCACCGCGGACAGCGGGGAGTGGCAGGGCGAGGAGGGGCTCAGCTGGCGGCCCGTGGAGGAACCGGTCTCCGGCTCGTCGTACCCGCCGGCCGGCGAGCCCACGCTGGTGACGATGGGCCGCGGCTACACCATGCAGATCTACCGCTGCCCTCGGTCCGCGGAGCACCCGCCGCAGGCGACGATGCAGTGACCTGCGGCCTTCAGCGGGCCGCGTACACGTACGGCGTCGTCACCGCGAGGCGTTCGAAGCCGAGGCGTTCCAGGATGGGGCGGCTCATGTCGGAGGCGTCGACCTGGAGGTAGCCGTAGCCACGGGCCGTGGCGATCCGGGCGCGGTACGCGACCAGCGCGCGGTACACGCCCCGGCCCCGCCACGCGGGGACCGTGCCGCCGCCCCACAGGCCGGCGAAGTCCCGGCCGGGGACGAGTTCCAGGCGTGCGGAGCTGACCGGGCGGCCGTCGGCCACGGCGACGACAGCCGCCACCGTGTCCGGCGAGTGGGCGAGCTGCGCCAGCAGCTGATGCCGCAGGCGGTCTCCCGGCGCACCGAAGGCCTCCTCGTGGACGGCGACGACCAGTTCCACTCCGGCGGCGTCCGTGACGGGCCGCAGCTCCACCCCGGACGGCGCCGGAGCGTCCGCGGACAGCCCGGCCGTCGACGCGACCATCAGCGCCTCCGGCTCCTCGGCCGTGAAGCCCGCCGCGAGCAGCCGCCCGGCCAGGTCCGCCGGCTCGTCGTGGCTGTAGTGCTTCCACTCGAAGCCGAGCCCGAGCCCGCCGTAGTGCGCGATCTGCGCGGCGATCTCCGCGTCCGCGGTGTCCGCGGTGAGCCGCGACCAGAGCACGCCGTTCCAGTCGTCGGCGGCTCCGGTCTGCCGGACGACGGCCGCCGTCCGTTCGACGCGTACGCCGGGACCGTCCGGCGGGACGTCACGGCGCATCTGCTCGTCGTACAGGGAGAGCACAGGGTGCATGGCGTTCCTCCGCGTTTCTGAAGGGGGCAGGACAGCACGAGGCCCCGCCCGGCGGACGCCGGGCAGGGCCTCGGGGATGAGTCTCAGACGGCGTACGGTGCGAGTTCGGCCGCGAGCTCCTCGTGGACGCGGGCCTTGAGCAGCGTGCCCTCCGCGGTGTGCTCCTCGGTGATGACCTCACCTTCGGCGTGCACCCGCGAGACCAGCGAGCCGTGCGTGTACGGCACGACCGCCGCCACCTCGACCTGCGGCCTCGGCAGCTCGGCGTCGATCATCGCCAGCAGCTCCTGGATGCCCTCGCCCGTACGGGCGGAGACCGCGATGGAGTGCTTCTCGACGCGCAGCAGCCGCTGCAGCACGTGCGGGTCGGACGCGTCGGCCTTGTTGATCACGACGATCTCCGGCACATCGGCGGCGCCGACGTCCCGGATCACCTCGCGGACCGCCGCGAGCTGCTCCTCCGGAGCGGGGTGCGAACCGTCGACCACGTGCAGGATGAGGTCGGACTCGCCCACCTCCTCCATCGTGGAGCGGAACGCCTCGACCAGGTGGTGCGGCAGATGCCGGACGAACCCGACCGTGTCGGCGAGGGTGTAGACGCGGCCCGTGGGCGTCTCCGCCCGGCGCACCGTCGGGTCGAGGGTGGCGAACAGCGCGTTCTCCACCAGCACGCCCGCACCGGTCAGCCGGTTGAGCAGGGACGACTTTCCGGCGTTGGTGTAGCCGGCGATCGCCACGGAGGGCACCTTGTTGCGCCTGCGCTCCTGCCGCTTGATCTCGCGGCCGGTCTTCATCTCCGCGATCTCCCGGCGCATCTTCGCCATCTTCTCGCGGATCCGCCGCCGGTCCGTCTCGATCTTGGTCTCACCGGGACCACGCGTCGCGAGGCCGCCGCCCTTGCCGCCGCCCATCTGGCGGGACAGGGACTGACCCCAGCCGCGCAGCCGCGGCAGCATGTACTGCATCTGCGCCAGCGCCACCTGCGCCTTGCCCTCACGGGACTTGGCGTGCTGGGCGAAGATGTCGAGGATCAGGGCGGTCCGGTCGATCACCTTGACCTTGACGACGTCCTCGAGGTGGATGAGCTGGCCGGGGCTCAGCTCGCCGTCGCACACGACGGTGTCGGCGCCGGACTCGAGCACGATGTCACGCAGCTCGATCGCCTTGCCGGAGCCGATGAAGGTCGCCGGGTCCGGCTTGTCGCGCCGCTGGATGACACCGTCGAGGACGTGCGCGCCCGCCGTCTCGGCCAGCGCCGCGAGCTCCGCGAGGGAGTTGTCCGCGTCCTGGGCGGTCCCGGAGGTCCACACGCCGACGAGCACCACGCGCTCCAGCCGGAGCTGCCGGTACTCGACCTCGGTGACGTCCTCCAGCTCGGTCGACAGACCCGCGACACGGCGCAGCGCCGCGCGCTCCTCGCGCTCGAACTGCTCGCCGTCCCTGTTGTCGTCTCCGTGACTCCAGGCCGCGTCCGCTTCCATCAGGGCGTCGGCTCGCAGGCTGCTCTGGAGGCGCTGGTCGTCCTGGGGAAGGGAAGAAGGGGAGGTCAATCGGATCCTTACGTTGGATTGGATGCTGCTGATACGTCGGATTCAACGCTCCGCCGGACCGGAGGATTCCCCTCGGGGCGGCGTCGCCGACCTGTAGATGGTCGCACGCCGCCGCCGGGAGCGTCATCCGTATTACGGGCGGGTCCGCCGCCCGCGGGACCGCCAGGCCCCGTCAGGAGCGCCCGCCCCGTTCCGGCACCGCCGGGCGCCAGTCCGGGTGCCCCGGCATGGCCGGTGTCCGCTCGCCGTACAGCCAGGGCTCCAGGAAGCCGGTGAGGTCGCGGCCCGCGGTCTCGGAGGCCAGGGCCACGAAGTCGGCCGTGCCCGCCGTACGGTCGGCGTAGCGGCTCACCCAGGCCCGCTCCAGCCGCTGGAAGGCGTCGGCGCCGATCTCCTGGCGCAGCGCGTACAGCACCAGCGCGCTCCCGTCGTACACGTTGGGGCGGAAGATGCCCAGTTTGCCGTCGGCCGACGGTTTGCGGAGGTCGGCCGGGGGGCCGCCCTGGGCGCGCCAGGCGTCGGAGTGCGCGTAGGCCACGGCCATCCGCTCGGCCAGCGGCTCCACCCCCTGCTCGTCGTTGTAGAGGGCCTCGTACCAGGTGGCGTGGCCCTCGTTCAGCCAGAGGTCGGTCCAGCGGCGGGGGGTGACGCTGTCACCGAACCACTGGTGCGCCAGCTCGTGCACCATCACGCCCTCGGCGTACGCCTCCGCCCCCGCGCGGGCGAGCAGCGACCGGTCGAAGAGGGAGAGCGTCTGGGTCTCCAGGGCGTACCCCAGCCCGGCGTCGACGGCGAGCACGCCGTACGTCTCGAAGGGGTAGCGGCCCACGCGCTGCTCCATCCACCGCAGGTGCTCCGCGGTGCGGGTGAGGACCGGTCGCAGCGCCTTGCCGTCGGCGGCGGGCACGACGTGGCGCAGCGGCAGTCCGTGCGGGCCCTCGCCCGTCAGGACGGCGGAGCGGCCGATGGAGATCTGCGCCAGCTCCGTGGCCATGGGGTGCCGGCTGCGGTACGTCCAGACGCCGTCGACGGGCTCGCCGGCGGGCAGGCCGTTGGCGACGACCGTGTAGCCGCGCGGGGCAGTGACGCGGAACGTGAAGCGGGCCTTGTCGGCGGGGTGGTCGTTGCAGGGAAAGGCGCGGTGGGCGGCGTCGGCCTGGTTGGCCATGGCGAGGCCGTCTGCGGTACGCACCCAGCCGGCGCCGTCGTTGCGCAGCGGTTCGCTCGTGTGGCGGACGGTGACGCGGAACCGGGCGCCGGCGCGGACGGGGTGCTCGGGTCGGATCACCAGGTCCTCGCCCGCCTCGGTGAACCCGGCCTTCACTCCGTCGACGGTGACGGCGTGCACGGTGCCCTGGGTGAAGTCCAGGTTGACGCTGCGCAGGGTGTCGGTGGCGCGGGCGTCGATCCGGGTCACGGCCTCGAGGGGTCGGTCGTTGCGGCCCTCGTAGCGGAACGCCAGGTCGTACGCTGTCACGTCGTAGCCGGGGTTGCCGAGGTGCGGGAAGAGGGGGTCCCCGATGCCCAGCGGGCTGCCGGCGGGGGGCGCGGCCGCGAGGACGGCCAGAGCCGCGGCGGCGAGTGCGAGGGGGCGTAGGCGCATGACGTACACCGCTATCAGGGGGCGGCGCGCGCGCCTGAGCGGCGCGGCGGCCGTGCACCCTAACGGAGGGTCCGGGCCCTACTCCCCCGACGGCTCCTCGCGCGGTACGGAGACCGTCACCCGCAGCCCGTGCGGCTCGTTCGACTCGAACGCTATGTGCCCGCCCGCCGCCGCCAGCAGGGTCCGCGCGATGGACAGCCCGAGGCCGGAGCCCTTGACGTTCTGGTGCCGGCCGCTGCGCCAGAAGCGGTCGCCGACCCGTGCCAGCTCGTCCTCGGCGAGGCCCGGGCCCTCGTCGGTGACCGTCACCGTGACCGTGTCGCCGTCCGCGGCCACCTCGATCCGCACCGTCCCTCCGGCGGGCGTGAACTTCACGGCGTTGTCGACGACCGCGTCCAGCGCGCTGGACAGCGTCACGGGGTCGGCCCAGCCGGTGACCGCGCCGTTGCCGCCGCGCGCCAGCGTGACGCCCTTCTCCTGTGCCAGGGGGGCCCAGGCCGCCGTCCGCTCGTCGACGAGGCGGGCGACGTCCGTCAGCCGCGGATCGGCCGCCGCGTGTTCGGCGAGCGCCAGGTCGAGCAGGTCGTCGAGGACGTGCGCCAGCCGTTTGCCCTCGGCCTGTACGGAGGCGATCTCCTCGTGTCCCTCCGGCAGCTCGAACTTGAGCAGCTCGATCCGCAGCAGCAGGGCGGCGAGCGGGTTGCGCAGCTGGTGCGAGGCGTCCGCGACGAACGCCCGCTGCTGTTCGAGGACGTCCTCGACGTTGTCCGCCATCTCGTTGAAGGAGCGGGCGAGGCGCTGGAGCTCCGGCGGGCCGCCGGAGGCCGCGACCCGGGACTTCATCCGTCCGGTGGCGATGTCGTGCGTCGCCTTGTCGAGGATGCGCACCGGCCGCAGCACCCAGCCGGTGAGCCGGAAGGCCGCCGCGACGGCCACCAGCATGGCGCCGCCGATGCCCGCCGCCAGCCAGAGCCAGCCGATCAGGATCCGTTCGCGCATTTTGTCGGTGGGTGACTCGGTGACCACGACGGCGACCACGTCCCCGTCGCGCACGATGGGCGAGGCGACGACGAGGGAGCGCTCCTGCCAGGGCCAGACCTGGCGGGGGTCGTGGCTGCGGCGGCCGGCCAGGGCCTCCTTGAACGCCTCGTCGCCCTCGGGCGTGGCCGACGGCTCCCAGCCCTCCTCCGGGAAGGCCTCCATCACGCCGTGGTCGCGGTAGAAGACGCCCGCTTTGATGCCGTAGACGGAGTAGTACTTCTCGAGCTCCTGCCGCAGTGCCCGGCGGCGGTCCCTCTCCTCCGCGGAGGCGGCGCTCTCCTCACGCGTGGTGACGTACAGGCCGAGGGAGGCGAAGCGGGCGATGTCGTCCATCCGGTCGACGACGACGTGCTGCTGGTCCTGCTGCGCGATCCGCTCGGCGAGCGGAACGGCGAGCGCCAGAAGGATGCCCGCCATCAGGATGATCAGCAGCGGGAGGAGACGGGTACGCAAGCGGGACCGCCCTCAGGACGCGAGCGGCGGCGCGACGAGCCGGTAGCCCACCCCGCGCACCGTCTCGATCAGCTCGGGCATCTTGAGCTTGGAGCGCAGCGAGGCCACGTGCACCTCCAGGGTGCGTCCGGTGCCCTCCCAGCTGGTGCGCCAGACCTCGCTGATGATCTGCTCCCGGCGGAAGACCACGCCCGGCCGGTTGGCGAGCAGCGCCAACAGGTCGAACTCCTTTCGGGTGAGCGCGACCTCCTCGCCGTTGACCAGGACGCGGCGCGTCGGCAGCTCCAGGGTGAGGGGGCCCAGCCGCAGCGACTCGTAGGCGTCGGCCGCCGCCTGGCCGCCCTCGGCGTCGCCCTCGCCGCTCGTCCGCCGGGCGACGGCGTGGATGCGCGCCAGCAGCTCACCGGTGTCGTAGGGCTTGACCACATAGTCGTCAGCGCCCAGGTTGAGGCCATGGATCCGCGACCGGACGTCCGCCCGGGCGGTGACCATGATCACGGGGGTGCTGGTGAGCTTGCGGATCCGGCCGCACACCTCGAAGCCGTCCTGGTCGGGCAGCCCGAGGTCGAGAAGGACGACGTCGAACGGGGCGAGCCTGCCGTGCAGCAGCTCCTGCAGGGCCTCCTCGCCGCTGCGGGCGGTCCCTACGTCGAACCCGTGCCGGCGCAGCACGGCGGAGAGCGCGGCGGCGACGTGGTCGTCGTCCTCGACAAGCAGCAGCTTCACGGTGTCACGCTCCTTTCACTCCGTCGGCGGGTCCCAGACACAGATACACCCCTACGGCGGGGGCGCGCGTCAAGGGCCTCCTCGTCACACCCATGTTTCCGCCACATCTCGGCTACTCTCAGCCCCGCCCCAATTACCCCTGGTGTCCGATTGAAGCCGGATCGTTATGCTCAATTTCCCCTCAGATGTAATGACGCTCGTCATTGTGCGTCACTAAGGTCCAGGCAACCCGAAGAGGATGGAGCGAAAGGCCGATGACCGAGGTTTCGGTGACCAAGGACGCGGCACCGGTGGGCGATCCGCTGGTCGTCCTGGACAACGTCAACAAGCATTTCGGCGCGCTGCACGTGCTCCAGGACATCAACCTGTCGATCGCGCGGGGCGAGGTCGTCGTGGTGATCGGGCCCTCGGGTTCGGGCAAGTCCACGCTGTGCCGGGCGATCAACCGACTGGAGACGATCGACTCCGGGGACATCAGGCTCGACGGCCAGCCGCTGCCCGCCGAGGGCAAGGCGCTCGCGCAGCTGCGGGCGGACGTCGGCATGGTGTTCCAGTCCTTCAACCTCTTCGCGCACAAGACGGTGCTGCAGAACGTCATGCTGGGCCCGATAAAGGTCCGCAAGGAGAACAAGCAGCAGGCGGAGGAGAAGGCCCGCCGGCTGCTCGACCGGGTCGGCGTCGGCAACCAGGCCGACAAGTACCCCGCTCAGCTCTCGGGCGGCCAGCAGCAGCGCGTGGCGATCGCGCGGGCGCTGGCCATGGAGCCAAAGGTGATGCTCTTCGACGAGCCCACCTCGGCGCTCGACCCCGAGATGATCAACGAGGTGCTGGAGGTCATGCAGCAGCTCGCCCGTGACGGCATGACCATGGTCGTCGTCACCCACGAAATGGGATTCGCCCGCTCGGCAGCAAACCGCGTCGTCTTCATGGCGGACGGACAGATCGTCGAAGAGGCCACGCCGGACCAGTTCTTCACCAACCCTCGCAGTGAACGGGCGCGGGACTTCCTCTCGAAGATCCTGCACCACTGACCTGCCTGGCAACGTCAACTTCACAGAAGGATGTTCACCATGAATCTCCGCAAGACCGGCGCTGCCGCCGCCCTCGTCGCCGTACTCGCCCTGACCGCCTCCGCCTGCGGTGACGACGACGGCGACAGCGGCTCGTCCGGTTCGGGCGACGGCGGCAAGAAGATCACCGTCGGCATCAAGTACGACCAGCCCGGCATCGGCCTGAAGGAGCCGGACGGGTCCTTCTCCGGCATGGACGTCGAGGTGGCGAAGTACGTCGCCAAGGAGCTCGGCTACGACGAGAAGAACATCGAGTTCAAGGAGACCAAGAGCGCGGACCGCGAGACCGCGCTGCAGAACGGTGACGTCGACTTCATCGTCGCCTCCTACTCGATCAACGACGAGCGCAAGCAGAAGGTCGACTTCGCCGGCCCGTACTTCCTGGCCCACCAGGACCTGCTGATCCGTGCCGACGACAACATCGCCGCGGGCGAGGACCTCAACGGCAAGAAGCTCTGCTCCGTGACCGGTTCGACCTCGGCGCAGAACGTCAAGACCAAGATCGCCCCGGAGGCGCAGCTCGTCGAGCGCGGCGGCTACTCGGAGTGCATCTCCGCCCTGCAGAGCAAGGTCGTCGACGCCCTGACCACCGACAACTCGATCCTCGCCGGCTACGCCGCGCAGGACCAGTACAAGGGCAAGTTCAAGCTGGCGGGCCTGAGCCTGTCCAACGAGAACTACGGCATCGGCACCAAGAAGGGCTCCGAGCTCACCGCCAAGATCAACACGGCGCTCGAGAAGATGGTGGACGACGGCACCTGGCAGAAGGTGATGGACGAGACCTTCGGCCCGGCGAACTACCAGTTCGAGCCGGCGCCGGCGATCGGCCAGCTGAAGTAACCGAACCGCCCCGGTCACCGCGCACGGTGACCTGGCCGGACTCCCAGGCCCTGCAGGCGGAGCTGGCGCAGGGGCCGGCGACGGTGAGCTTCTCCGGT
>NZ_JBFAXR010000054.1:0-54296 GCF_040680895.1 Streptomyces sp. NPDC051940
CGACACGGCTGACCGGCCCCCTGGTGGCGGAACGTTCCGCAACCAGGGGGCCGTTCAGCCTTCTCGGGAGCCACCGCGTCCGGCCCTCACCCGCCCGGAGCCACCAACGCCCGGGGAACAGGGCGAAGAACCCAAACCCAGCCCGCCCGTCCCCCGAGGCCGACACGCAAAGCGCCAACCCGCGTCAGCCGCCGCAAGGCACCCCCAGCCCGTCCGCCGTTCGAGGACTGAGGCGCGCAGCGCCGAACGGCGTCAGCCGGCGCAACGCACCTCGAAGCCCGGCCGGCGTCTGAGGCCGAGGCGCGCAGCGCCGACCGCGTCAGCCGGCGCAACGCAACCCCAAAGCCCGGCCGGCGTCTGAGGCCGGGCGCCGTCCAGGCGCGACGCGGGCGCAGCCCGCGAAGGGGGCCCGGGGCGAAGCCCCCGCAGCGCGAACCGCACCGTCACGCGCCGTCGAGCGCCCGAACCAACTCCACCTGCCCCGCATTACGCACCGCGGACTTCGCCGCCAACGCGTTCACCGCGTCGTTGAACTGGACCATCGACGGCGGCTCGACCGGCCCGAGCAGATACTGCCGCAGCTCCATCCGGTCCTTGACGAGCGCGTCCGCCCCCTTCACGGACACGGCGTCGACAAGCTCCGCCACCCCCTCGGCCGAGTTCGAGAGAACGACGGCCGCCCGCACGGCGGTGTTGCGCCGCTTGAACTCCTCCTCCCCCAGCCCCGCCGAGTCCGTCACCGCGTACGGCTTGCCGCTCGCGATGTAGTCGGAGACCACGCTGGAGATGTCGGAGACCATGCCGTCCGACACGTTGAAGCAGTCGAAGAGCGCCGGCTGCGAGCCGCCGATGATGCGGTGCTCCCAGAAGCCGAAGGACTTCCAGTACGCGTCGTTCCACTCCCGCCGCAGCCGCGCCGCCTCCGTGGAGCGCGCCTCGTCGACGAGCGACTCGCGTACGGACTCCGCCTCGTCCGCCCGCGCGGGCGGCTGGAGTTCGGCGAGCCGCTCCTCGATGCGTACGAGGTCGGCCTTGGCCGCCGCCTGCTCCCCGGCCAGCCGGGCCGCGTCCGCGGCCCAGCGCGGATCCCCGGCCCGCTCCACGGCGGCCTTGCGGATCATCGCGCTTATCCGCTGGTGCGCCGCCTTCGCCTTGGGGCTGACGATGCCGGTGAACGGGTGCGGCTTGTACAGCACCCGCACCGGGTTCTCCGACTTCAGCAGCCGCCGCACGATGTTCTCGCCGGCGAGGATGAGCGAGGTGTTGCCCGGCTCGTCGGTCCAGCCCTCCCAGGTCGGCGCGTAGAGCACCGTGGGAATGCGGCCCTCGGGGACGCCGGTCCCGGTCTCGATGGGGGCCAGCTGCGGCCGGCCCACCTCGACGACGCTCTCGTCGCGCACGCCGACGTCGGCCAGCGACCAGCGGTCGCGTCCCGCGCGGCCGGCGGTCCACACCTCGTCGTAGACCTTGCAGTACGGGTTGATGCTGGCGATCTTGTCGCTGTCGCCGTGACCGATGAACACGTGCTTCATCGTCGGCAGCCGCAGCAGGTGGATGTTCTTGCCCACGTTGCCGGGGTAGAGCGCGACCCGCACGGTCGAGAGGTCCATGTTCATCAGCTGCACCGCGCTCGGCACGCAGATGACGGGGACGTCCGTCGGGGCCAGGTCCACGACCGCGTGCTTCTCACGCAGGATCACCAGCGGCGGGACGTCCAGCCGGGACATGGTCTCCAGCCACATGTTGGCCTGGTACGTCGACTCCTTGGAGCCGGAGTAGTAGAGGACGGCACCCGGCTTGTACTCGCCGAGCCAGCGGTTGACCGCGTCCAGCAGCGGCTGCGACGCGGGCGCGCGGCGGCGGGGGCTCAGATACGGCACGAGCGCCAGCAGGTAGACGGTCGCGAGCACCAGCATCACGGCGAGTCCGGCGTACCCCCACGCGGACTGGTCGGTGGCGGCGGCGACGAGCACGCCGACGACGCCGATCACGTCCAGGTGCAGGGACTTCGGCGACGCCTCCGCCACCAGCCGGTGCGGCGGGGCGTCGGGCAGCGGCACACCCAGGTGGATGTTGCGGGTGACGATCGACATCTTGCGCCGCCGCTCGATCAGCGAGACCACGGCGGCCAGCGGGCCCTGCAGGGCGAAGAAGCCCAGGAAGCAGGCCACGGCCGCGTAGAACAGGCCCGAGTCGGCGAGCTCGAGGCGCGCCAGCAGCAGGACGAGCAGCAGCTCGCGGGCCAGGAAGCGCATCGACAGGCCCGTGCGGAACTTGACGGCCTGCCCGGCGAGGCTGGTGTCGCGCCGGTACAGATACGCGTCCGCGACGTAACCCACCGCGGCAGCCGCGGCGAACAGCGGGATGCTCGGGATCATCGCCCCGAGCAGCAGTACGGGAAAGCTGAGACCCATCCCCAGGACGGCGCCGAGCTCGCGAGGGGACTCGCGGCGGACGACCCCCATGACCTTCTTCAGCATCTGCCCGCCCCGCCTCAGACCGTCGTCTCGGCGCTGGCGTCGAGCGCGGCGGCCAGCGCCTGCTCGAAGCCGGAGGCCTGGGCGGCGCTGCGGGTCGGATCCTGCTGTCGTACGTCGATGACGTGGCCGGTCAGGGCGGAGAGCAGCACGTCCAGGGAGGCCCGGGCGACGGCCTCCGAGGAGAGCAGGGTGCCGGCGGGCTCCTCGCCGAACGCCTTGGTGCGCATCGGGGTGGCGGTGCGCTCGGGGTTGACGCAGTTGACGCGGATGCCGTCGGCGGCCCACTCGTCGGAGAGCGCCTGGGTGAGGTTGACCATGGCGGCCTTGGTGGAGGAGTACAGGCTGTACTCGGCGCGGCCGCGGGTGTAGCTGCTGGAGGTGTAGAAGAGCAACTGGCCCTGGGTCTCGGTCAGATACTTGTGCGAGGCGCGCGCGATGTGCACCGGGGCGAGGTAGTTGACCCGCAGCGCCTCCTCGATGACCGAGTTGTCGGTCTCCGCGAGCTTGCCGATGCGCAGCACGCCGGCGGTGTTCACGACGTAGTCGATCCGGCCGGTCTCGGCGTACACCTGGGCGAGCGCGGCGTCGACGTGCTCGGGGTTCTCCACATGGGTGCCGGTGGTGGAGCGGCCGAAGGGGAAGACGTTCGCGCCGTACTCCTTCGCCATCGCGGCGAGGTCGGCGCCGATGCCGTACGAACCCCCGAAGACCACCACGGACTTGCCGGCCAGAGCCTCGCGGTAGGACGCGTCGTCGGACGGTGCGGGGGCGGCGGTGGAGGCCAGCTGGAACAGCTTGTCGGCGATGTAGACGTCGACGGGCTGGGTGACCTTCATGTTGTACTCTTCGCCCGGGACCACGTAGATCGGGACATCCGGGAGATACCGCAGCACGACGGTGCAGTCGTCCGTGGCCTGGAAGTTGGGGTCCTGGCCCGCCAGTTCGTAGGCGCGGCGGATCGTGGAGAGCTTGAACGCCTGCGGGGTCTGGCCGCGGCGCAGCCGCGAGCGCTCCGGGACGTCGGTGATGAACTCGCCGTCGGCTCCGTGCGTACGCGTGACGATGATCGTGTCCGCGGAGGGGATGGCCACGTCGACCGCCTGGTAGCGGTCGAGGGCGGTGACGCAGTCGGCGATCACCCGGCGGGAGAGCAGCGGGCGCACGGCGTCGTGGAACAGGACGTTGCGGTCCTCCCCCTCGGCGAGCCCCTCGCTCAGCGCCGCGATCGCGCGGTCGGTGGTGTCGTTGCGGGTCTCGCCGCCCTCGATGATCTTCGTGACCTTGGTGAGGCCGGCCTTGGCGACGATCTTCTCGATCTCGTCGACGTAGCCCGGTGCCATCAGCACGAAGACGTCGTCGATGTCCTCCGACTCCTGGAAGATCGACAGGGTGTGCTCGATCACCGGCTTCCCGGCGATCTTCAGCAGCTGCTTCGGGATGGCCAGCCCGACCCGGCTCCCGGTGCCGCCGGCGAGGACGACAGCGGTGGTACGGGGCCTGTCTGACAGCTGGGACACGGGGGACCTACCTTGTTGTCTGGGGGATGTAACCACGATCTCACCTGCTGTTCGCGTGCCGCAATCTCGTGCTGCCCGGAGACGGCACCCCCGGCCGGGGCGTTTCTCCAGGCCAGGGCATGGTCAACCCGCCGAGGTCGGGACGTCGGCATGGCCAAGACCACATACGTTCCTCACTCAGCGTGTCGGGGACACTCCCGGCAGTGCGCACCGCCCCCCGGCGTCCCCCGCGCGGCAAGCCCTCTTGCCCTGATCCAGGTGCCGTCGAAGGTAGCGGTTCACCAAACGAGACACCAACTCGGGGTGATCGGTTGCCCGGCTGACGCACGCTGTAACCCAGTCGTTTCCCGCCCGGACCGCCGCCGCGGGCCGCACGCGTATGCTCACGCTCGCGTACACCCCCCAGAGCGCTCCGACAGCCCGTCGAAAGGCACAGCACAGTGAAGTACAGGGTTCAGCCGTCCGCGCAGGTCGACGAGACCGCGCGGATCGGAGAGGGCAGCAGCATCTGGGAGCTCGCCCAGATCCGTGAGAACGCCGCGCTCGGCGAGGGCTGCGTCGTGGGCCGCGGCGCCTACGTCGGCCCCGGCGTGCGTATGGGCGACAACTGCAAGCTGCAGAACTACGCCCTCGTATACGAGCCCGCCGAGCTCGGTAACGGCGTCTTCATCGGCCCCGCCGTGGTCCTCACCAACGACCACAACCCGCGCTCCGTCGACCCCGAGGGCAAGCAGAAGCGCGGCGGCGACTGGGATGCCGTCGCCGTCAGGATCGCCGACGGCGCGTCCATCGGCGCCCGCTCGGTCTGCGTGGCCCCGGTCACGATCGGCCGCTGGGCGCTGGTGGCGGCGGGCTCGGTGGTCACGAAGGACGTCCCGGACTTCGCCCTGGTGATGGGCGTCCCGGCCCGCCAGGCCGGCTGGGTCGGCAAGGAGGGCGTCCGCCTGGTGGAGCGGGAAGGCGAGCCGGGGGTGTGGGAGTGCCCGCGGACGGGCGCTGTATATGAGGAGAAGGACGGCGTGCTGAGCGAGCGCTGAAGCGCGCCGCCTCGGCCTCCGCGTCAGTGGTGAGCGTGCGCCCTCAGGGGGAGGGCGGCGTCACCAGGCCACCGGGTGCGCTCGGGCCCGGATCGACGCCCATGCCGTCACCGCGGAAGTCCTCCGACTGAACCCGGGGCATCCGCCAGCACGCCTCTGGCGGCGTGCCGCGCACCAGCCCCGCTCCCCCGGGCTGGTCCGCCGCGCCGCCGGGCAGGGCCACGACCAGCGTCCGGCCGGATCCGGTACGGGCGGGGTCGACCCTCGCCGTGAAGCCGCCGGCCGTCCGCTCGACGCGAAGGCCCGGCACCGGCACCGCCATCGGCTGGCCGCAGCCCTGCCGCGGCGGGTACACCCGGGCCCGCAGCCCCATCCGGCCGAGGTCGCGCTCCAGCCGCCCGGCATCGGGCTCGGGCCGCGCCCGTACGGAGAGCGTGACGGGGCCGCCCGGGTCCCGGTCGAGCCGGTAGCCGGCGGTGACGATATGCAGCGGGCGGCCGCCCTCCCCGGAGCCGGTGTGCTGCCCGTACGCCAGAAGGCCCCCGGCCGCGAGCGTGAGCGCGGCGGCGGCCACGAGCACCCGGCGGCGGGGGTGACCCTCACGCCTCTCCCCTCGGGCCGCCGCGGCCCAGCCCGCCTCCAGCCGGGCGGCCAGCAGCCGCTCGCGTCCGGGCGGGAAGTCCCGCTCGGCGGGGACCTCGATCAGCCGGTCGACGTCCGTCCTCATCGCCGTTCACCTCCGTCCGCCCGGGCCACGGGCAGCGGCACCCGCCGCCCGTCCGCCGGCTCCGCTTCCTCCACCAGCCGCTGCAGCCTCCGGCGGGCCCGGGACAGCCGCGAGCGGACCGTGCCCACGGGCACCCCGAGCGCCTCTGCGGCCCCCGGATAGTCGAGCCCCGCCCACACGCACAGCTGGATCACCTCGCGGTCGGCACGCGACAGCCGGCGCAGCACCGCCCGTACGGCCGCGATGCGCTCCTGGTCCGCAAGCCGTCCCACCACCTCGTCCGCGAAGTCGGGCAGCGGACCGGGCTCCGGTATCCGCTCCAGCAGCGCCCGGTGCCGGGCGGCGGCCCGGCGGGGGCGGTGCACGACGCGGTGGGCGATGCCCAGCAGCCAGGGCAGCAGGGAACCGCCCTCCGGTGCCACCTTGGCGCGCAGCCGCCACGCCTCCAGGAAGACGACGGACGTGCAGTCCTCGGCGGTCGACCAGTCGCCGGTCAACCGGAAGCAGTGGTTGTAGACCGCCCGCCCGTGCTCCGCGAAGAGCACGCCGAAGGCAGCCTCGTCACCGGCCCGGACGCGTATGCGGATGCTCGACTGCACACCTCTTTCTGCCGCTTGACCGCCCCGGGGTTCCATGTGACTCGCATCACAGTGCCGTTGACAGCCGCATGCGGTGTGGTCGATTACTCCGTGATTCAGATGCTTTTGAAGAGAAAGTCCGCTTATCCGTGACACTTCCTGTCAAGGCATATGTCTCCATAGGATCCTCACAGTTTTGATCGATGTGACGGAGGTTTCACGTGGGGGTAAGCGACGCGCGCCCGTCGGGCGGCGGCGGTTCATTCGGCTCGCGGGTGGCGGGGTGGTGGGGGTCGCCGCGATAGGGGGCGGAGCCGTCACCGCGATGGGCAACCCGTTCACCGACCCGACGCCGGCACCGGCCCCGGTCGACGGACTGCCGCGCTCCATGGCACTGAGCCTGCCGCACAAGGACCAGCCGCTGCTCACGCTGGGGCCGACACCCGAGCAGCTGAGCGGCGGCTCGCCGAAGACGCCGAGTGCCGGCACCGTGATCCCGTACGCGGAGGAGGGCTTCACCGGGCAGGAACTCGCTGAACTGCCGACGACGCTCCCGTTCGAGTTCGCGACCTCCGGGCATCCGGCCTTCGACGTGCCCGAGAGCATGCGCCCGTGGCGCAACCGGCCGCTGGTGTCCAAGACGGCCAACTACGACTCGGCCGGCGTCGCCATGTTCAAGGACGCGTCGGGCAAGCTCTGGGACCACCCCGTGCTGCAGATCCAGTTCGGGCTGAGCGCGCTCGCCGCGTACCGGACCTCCCAGGATCCCTGGTACCTGACGAAGGCGAAGCTGCACGCGCAGCGGCAGATCGACCGGCGGGTGGTCCTGCGCGGCGCCTGGTGGTTCCCGTACCCGTTCGACTGGTCACACACCGTCCACACGGGGCTCGACTTCAAGGCGCCCTGGTACTCCGGCATGGCGCAGGGCGAGGCGCTGAGCCTGTTCGTCCAGCTCGCACAGATGCCGGAGATCACCGCGGAGGAGCGCGCCGTCTATCTGGATGCCGCCGACAACGTCTTCGCCTCGTTCTTCGTCGGCGACGACGCCCAGCCCTGGTTCATGCTGGTGGACGCCGAGGGCTACGCCTGGATCCAGGAGTACCCCGTGGACGCGCCGGGCACCTCCGACTTCACCTTCAACGGGATGATCTTCGCCCTGTTCGGGCTGTGGGACTACTACCGGCAGACGCAGAACGAGCTCGCGCTGAAGCTGTGGGACGGCGGTCTGACGACCATCGACCACTACTTCTCACGACTGCGCAACCCGAACTGGATCTCGTACTACTGCAACACCCACCGCTCCCCGGCCGCGCTGGGGTACACGTACCACCATCACCACGTCAACCAGTTCATGCAGCTGGCCTGGCTGTCGGGCCGCTTCAGCTTCGCCCGGCAGATGGACCGGCTCATCGACGACTACTCGAGCTCGCTCCTCACCGAGGCGGGCGGCACGGTCGCCTTCGCGGCAGGCACGCACACGCTGTACAAGTTCGACACGAGGAGCGACGGCAGCTACTCCCAGACGAGGAACGACGCCCAGCTCGCGACGAAGAAGGTCACCTTCACCCGCGCCACGTCCGCGCCCGCGTCGATGCGCCGCCGGATCAAGGGCTGCGGCGTGTACTACCGGATCAGCGCCGGGGCGTACGCGGGCTGGTGGGTCGGGGAGTACTACCCGAAGGCGTTCCTGCGCGGCCAGTGGCTGACGCGCAGCTACCTCCCCCACCGAACGCTGACCTTCCCGGCCAACGTCGCCAGGACGGTCTACCTGTACGGCACGGGCGGCTCGGGCGGCTCGACGAAAACGGTGAAGTTCGTCGCCGACTCGAACGCACCCTTCGACCAGCGCGCGTACATCAACGGCCGCGCCATGCTGCGGATCTCGGCCGGCCGGCTTACCGGCTACTGGGTCTGGCAGGGCGACGTGCGCACCGACGGCCTGTGAGGCCGGGCGGCCCGGCCTCACCCGGCGGCGGAGGCCGGCCGCTCCCGGCGGAGCAGATCCAGCCGGGGCTCCACGGCGAAGCGGAATACACGCCGCACCGGCGGTGTGCACAACGCCGTGGCCAGTACGACTGCGCCCAGGGTCAGCAGCAGCTCACCGGCCGGTGTCGCCACCCCGGGCAGTTCGTACCAGCCCAGGTTGCGGGCGCCGCGGATGACGAAGCCGTGCAGCAGATAGCCGTACAGCGTTCCGGCGCCCAGGACCGTCATCCAGGTCCGGCGTCGCGGCACCCAGGCCAGGAAACAGGCCACCAGCACCAGCGAGGCCAGGAAGATGGCCGGGGTCAGGACGGCTCCCGACCAGAGGGGCGCCGTCATCTCGGTGGTGCTCTTGCTGCGGAAGAACCAGCTGGTCGACATCAGCGGCACCGCCCAGTACGCCGTGCCGAGCGCGAGAGCGGCGACAGGCAGGGCCAGCAGCCGCGCCCCCCGGGTCCGCAGCCGCGCGAAGTGCTCCGGCCGCATCATGAGCCCCAGCACGAAGTAGGGCAGGAACTGCACCACGCGCTGCAGCTGCAGATCGCCGCCGATACCGGTGGTCATGCTCGCCAGGGTCGCGACCGCGAGCGTGATCACGACGGGGTGTCGCAGCTGCTGCCAGAGCGGCGCGCTGAGCCTCCACAGGAAGAGCGCGGGCAGGAACCACAGCAGCCAGTACGGGTCGACCGGGGTGAAGGGGTAGTCGGGATCGCCGGTCGTCAGCCGCTGGAAGAGCGTGTAGGCGACCTCGAACACTGCGTACGGGACGACGGTCGAGGTGAACAGCCGCCAGATCTGGTCCGGCCGGGCGCTGAAGCTCCGCGAGAAGTATCCCGCGATGAGGATGAAGACGGGCATGTGGAACGTGTAGACGAAGGTGTAGGCGGTCTCGACGAGCCGCCCGCTGCCCGGGATCGGCTCCCAGGAGTGGCCCACCACCACCAGAACCATCGCCAGGTATTTCGCGTTGTCGAAGAAGGGGTCGCGTTCGGCCCGCCCGGGCTGCGGGGAGACCGCGACGCCGTCGCCCCGGGAGGTGCGCTGGGACTGGTGAGTGAGCTGAGACTGGTGGGTGAGCTGAGACATCGGAGACACGGTACTCAGGTCCGCGCCGGGGTCAAGGGAGTGGACGAGCCGCACGTGACCCGCGCCGCGGAGACCGCAAGACACGACAAACACTGACATTTCCACTCAAGAGCCGATGGGCTGTGACAGCGGGAAAGCGGATGTCCGGCCCTGCACGGTAGTGTGCAACCCTTCCTTGCGCACAGCGGCACCTTTGGACACGACAGAAACGCAGGATCATCGATGAAGGTCATCAGTATCGTCGGCGCCCGCCCGCAGCTGGTGAAGCTCGCCCCCATCGCGGCGGCGTTCGCCGGTACCGAGCACCAGCACGTCATCGTGCACACGGGGCAGCACTACGACGCGGATCTGTCGGACGTCTTCTTCACCGGACTCGGCATCCCGGACCCCGACGTCCACCTCGGCGTGGGCTCCGGCAGCCACGGTGTGCAGACAGGTGCCGTGCTCTCCGCTCTCGACCCGGTGCTGGAGGCCGAGCAGCCGGACTGGGTGCTCGTGTACGGCGACACCAACTCCACCGTCGCCGGCGCGCTCTCCGCGGTGAAGATGCATCTTCCCGTGGCGCATCTGGAGGCGGGCCTCAGGTCCTTCAACCGCAGGATGCCGGAGGAGCACAACCGCGTACTCACCGACCACGCCGCCGACCTGCTGCTCGCCCCCACCGAGGAAGCGATGCGGCATCTGGCGAACGAGGGCCTGGCCGAGCGCTCCGTGCTGGTCGGTGATGTGATGGTCGATGTGTGCATGCGGGTGCGCGACTCCGTCCTCGCCGGCGGGCAGCCCGCCCCGGCACTGCCGGAGGGCATCGACCCCTCCGCGCCGTATCTCGTCGCCACCCTGCACCGACCCGACAACACCGATGACCCGGACCGCCTCGCGACGCTGGTCGACGCCCTCGCCGACCTCCCGGTGCCGGTGGCCCTGCTGGCTCACCCCCGGCTCACCGCCCGCGCCGAGGCCCACGGGATCAAGCTGAACCGCGGCGCTCTGCGGGCGGGACGTCCCCTCCCCTACGCACAGCTGGTCGCCGCGGTGCTCGGCTCCGTGGGCGTGGTGACCGACTCCGGCGGCCTGCAGAAGGAAGCCTTCCTGCTCGGCCGGGCGTGCACCACCATCCGTCCCGAGACCGAGTGGGTCGAGACCCTGCGGGACGGCTGGAACATCCTCGTACCCGAGCCCGGGGAGCTCGGCCGCCAGGCCTGGGCTGCCACCGCGACGCGCCCCGCGCCCGAGGTGCCCCAGGGCACTCCGTACGGCGAGGGCACCGCGGCCCGCACTGTTGTCCAGGTGCTCGCCGAGCACTGATTTCTCGCCTTCCGGAGTCCGCACGTGTCTCAAGCCACCGTCAGCCCCGCCGACGCGGCCCTGTCCTATCGCGCATCCAGACCTCCACACCCCGCGGGCAGTGGCCGCCCGCACCTGGTCTATTTGGCGATCGGCTTCCCTCCCGCGGCCAAGAGCTGCGCCTACCGCATGCGGGAGACCGCGAACCAGTTCTGCGCACTCGGCTGGGATGTCACCGTGGTGACGATCCTGGACGAGTCGTGGGAGCGCGAGTTCGGCCTCGATCAGACGCTGTCGGACGCGGTCGACCCGCGTGTGCGGGTCGTGCAGCTGCCGCTCGCGCGGACGGACCTGGACACCGACATCCGGAACTACACGAAGAAGAGGGCGCTCGATCCGGTCGCCTGGGGCAAGGCCGAGCGCAAGAGCCATCTGCAGCACTTCCCCGAGGAGGTCTTCGGCGGCTGGCGCGGCGCCCTCGAGCAGGCCGTCCTCGACATCCACCGTGAGCACCGGGCCGACCTGCTCCTGGCGAGTTGCGCGCCGTACGTGAATCTCGCGGCGGCGTGGCATCTGTGGGAGTCGGACCGGGTTCCATACGCGGTGGACTTCCGGGACGGCTGGTCGGTCGACGTCATCAAGGGAGAAGAGGCGTTCACCCGCGATTCCGAGCCCGGCGAGTGGGAGGCCCGGGTGCTCTCCGAGGCCGCTGAGGTCTGGTGTGTCAACGACCCGATCGCCGACTTCTACCGGCAGCGCTACCCCGAACTGGCCGACCGCGTCATGGTCGTTCGCAACGGGTTCGACGCGGACAGCGTTCCCTCGGCCCCGCGGACTCCCGATCCGGAGCGCGGCCTGGCGTTCGGCTATCTGGGATCGGTGAACTTCCACCCCCGTTTCCTCAAGGCCGTGCTCGACGGATGGCGGCTGGCTCTCCAGCGGGGCACCGTGCCGAAGGGTTCGACCTTCGAGATCCGCGGGCACATCGGCGCGGGCCACGCGCGCGAGGCGAACGCGCACATGGATCTGATCAGGAAGGCCCGCAAACACGGCGTCAGCTTCGGCGGACCGGTGCCCAAGGCCGAGGTCGGGGCCACGTATGCCGGCTGGGATGCCCTGGTGCTGATGCTGGTGGGTGGCGCCTTCGTCACCTCCGGCAAGGTGTACGAGTTCATGGCCTCGGGCATTCCGGTGCTCTCCGCCCACGAGCCGGACCACGACGCTTCCGTTCTGCTGGACGGTCATCCACTGTGGACGGGGGCTCGCGGGCTGGACCCGGAGGAACTCGCGGACCTGTTCGCGAAGGCGGCCAGGCTGGCCGTCGAGGGAACAGACGAGGACCGGGCACTCGCACGCGCGCACGCCCTGCAGTTCGACCGTACGGCAGTCATGGAGCCGGCGGTGCGCCGGCTGGCCGCGGCTGCCCTCTCCGACCGCGCCGGGAGTGGACGGGTTTCCGCATGATCAACGTTCTCGTAGTGGCCGGAGCCGCACCGCAGGCCGAAGTGCTGCGTGCCTCCCTCGACAGACTCGCGGCGGCCGATGTCCGCATCCGCCTGGTGGAGTTCAGTCCCGCGGCGGAGCTCTCCGACCACCCGGCGCTGGCCGGCCATCGGACCGTGCCGGCGCAGCGGTTCGCGCCCGTGGCGAAGAAGTCGGCGCTGGCCAAGCAGATCTGGGCGCGCGCCGAGCGCGACCCGCAGGTCAAGAAGTGGGCCCGCCGGGCCGACGTGCTGGTCGCGCTGGACCCGGCGGCGGTGTACACCGTCTGGCAGCTGGCCCAGCGCAACCGTTCCGCCGACGCGATCTTCGGTATGGCTCCGGCCGGCAAGGCCGTTGCGGACCGCCGCGAGCGGCCTGCCCACTACGCGCGCGAGCGCGTCAAGGGCTCGCTTCCCACTGCCCGTTCCGCTGCCCGCGAGGCCAAGCGTCAGGTCCGGGCCCTGCCCAAGGGTGTCGTGCGCACGCTGACCGGCCCGAAGGTCGTCGGGAACGCCGTCGGCGCGGGTGCGGGCCGGGCTGTCGTCTCGGCGCCGGGTCTCCCGCCGCGGCTGCGTCACAAGCTCGCCCGCCATCTGGGCAGCAGCATGGACCGCGCGGACAGGCCCACCGACGCCGCGCGTACCCTCACAGCCGCCGCCCGCGCGGACCTCAGCAACCGGGCCCGGGCAGACCTGCTGCGGGAAGCGGCGCGCATCGAGCTGGACCGCGGCAAGGTCCCCGCGTTCCTCGGGGACGCGATCGCCGCCGAGATGGCGTGCGCGGACGCCCTGCACCAGCGGGGCAAGAACAAGGCGGCCGCCGAGTCCGTCGTGGCCGCCTGGGAGTTGGCCTTCCACCGTGTCCTGCACTACGACCGGACCTCCTCTCCGCTGGCCGAGGAACCCGAATCGTTCATGGCCCCGCTCAACAACGCCGCGGTGACCCGGCGGCTCTCCGAGGGCCGGGGCCGGCTGCACAGCCCGGCGGATCCGCCCGCGGACCGGCCGCTGCGGATACTGATCACAACCCGGGGGAACGGCAACTTCCTCCGCGAGATCTCCGAGCGGTACGAGAACCATCCGGGAGTGGAGCTCCGGTTCACCGACCTGATCGAGAACAAGGAGCTCAACAAGGTCGTACGGACCTTCGGCCCGCTCACGGAACACCGGCTCGGCGGAAACGAGAAGGTCGGGGAGGTCATCGAGGCGGAGCTGCGCCCGGACCTCGACTGGGCCGACATCGTCTTCATCGACTGGTGCACGGGTGCCGCCGCCCTGTTCACGGCGATCGATCCCGGCACCACGCGCATCGTGATACGGCTGCACAGCTTCGAGGCGTTCTGCCACTGGCCGTACCTGGTGGACTTCTCGCGGGTCGATGACCTGGTGTTCGTCGGTGCCCATCTGCGCGATCTGACGGTCTCGGCCTTCCCCCAGCTGCGCGGCCCGGACGTACCCCGGCTCAGCATCATCCCCAACGCGATGGACCTGGAACGGTTCGCGCTGCCCAAGGTGCCGGAGGCCCGGTTCAACCTCGGCCTGGTGGGCATCTCGGCCGTCGCGAAGGACCCCCGCTGGGCCATCGAGGTGCTGCGCCGGCTCCGGGCCCGGGACGACCGCTACCGGCTGTTCCTCGTCGGCGAGGACCTCAACTCCGGTCCCAGCGCCGCGACCCGTGCCTACGCGGCGGGCTACCGCGCCGATGTCGCGGAGCTCGAACCCACTGGGAGCGTCGTCCGGCTGGGGCAGCTGTCCGACGTCCCGCAGGCGCTGACCTCCATCGGCGTCATCCTGAGCGCTTCCGTACGGGAGAGCTTCCACTGCGGCTTCGTCGAGGGCGTGGCCAGCGGTGCCGTCCCGGTCGGCCGCGACTGGCCGTTCTTCGCCGGCAAGCCCAACGGGGCGCGCACGCTCTTCCCCGATGAGTGGATCGTGTCGACGCCCCAGGAGGCTGCCGATCGCATCCTCGCGGTGACCGAGACCCAGGAGATCTGGGAGAAGACCGCGCAGGGGGCCGCCCAGCTCGCCATAGCGTCCTGGGACTGGCGTACGGTCGCCGAGGGCTTCGACCGGCTGCTTCTTCCGCCGGACAGGGTCGGACAACACGGTCTGGACCGGGCGTGAGCGGGGCGGGTGCGGCCGGCCGGGACCGGCTGCCCTCCCTGACCGGCCTGCGGTTCTGGGCCGCCCTGCTCGTCGTGCTCTATCACCTGTCCCGGCAGGTGGGCACGCTCCCGTGGATCAGTGACGCGGCCTGGTTCGGGCGCAGCGGGGTCACGTTCTTCTTCGTCCTGTCGGGATTCGTACTCGCCTGGACGTACGACGGGGCAGTGGTCCCCGCCCGGGTGTTCTTCTGGCGGCGGTTCGCCCGTATCTGGCCGCTGCTCGCGCTCAGCGTGGTGCTGTCGGTGGCGGTCTGGGTCTGGATGGACCGCGATGTGTCGGGCACGGCGATCACCGCGACCCTGCTGATGGTGCACGCCTGGTCGCCGGACCCGGTCGTCTTCACTGGCGGCAACCCGGCCGCGTGGTCGCTGAGCGACGAGGCCTGGTTCTACCTCCTCTTCCCGATACTGCTGGCCTCGTTGGCACCGCGGCGGGCGCGGACCTGGGCGTGGACCGCCGCCGCGGTGTGCGTCGCCGCGGCGGGCGTCTGGATGGCAGGCGCGCTGTTCACCTCGCCCACCACCAGGAGCTGGGCGCTGGACTACCTGCCGCTGACCCGGACGCTCCAGTTCGTGCTGGGCGTGTGCGCGGGACTCGCGGTCAAGCGCGGCTGGCGGCCCCGGCTGCCGCTGTACGCCGCCGCGCTGCTGGTCCTCGGCTGGCATCTGGTACTCATACCCTGGTCCCACGCCGTACCGGGGCCGGAGTGGTACAGCCCGTACAGCGCGTCGCAGCTGCTCTCGGCCCCCGTCTTCGCGGCCCTGATCTGCACCGCGGCCACGGCCGACCTGCAGCGACGGCGGACCCTTCTCGGTGGGCCGTGGATGATCCGGCTGGGGCACTGGTCGTTCGCCTGGTACCTGATCCACGAGGTCGTGATCCGCGCGGTGGTCCATGTGTCGGGCAAGCCGGTCTCCGGCTATGCCACCGCGGGGCACTGGCTGCTGATCGTCGCGGTGAGCCTGACGGCCGCCGGGCTCGCCTACGAGTACGTCGAGCGTCCGCTCGAGCGTTGGCTGCGCAAGGCGGGCCCCTCCCTGCGTACGGCAACGCCCTCGCCGGCCGCTGCCGGCGAGGGCGTGAATCCGCGCCTCGGTCAGGGAGCCTCGCCGAGCAGTTCCTCGTAGAGGGTCACGTACTTGCCGGCCTGAGCCTCCCAGCTCCACTCGTCCAGCATGCCGGGGGCGTCGAAGGGGGCGACGTAGCGTGGACGGTCGCTCAGCACCGCCTGCACCGCCCGGGCGAGGTCCTTGGCATCCGCCGAGGCGAACACCTCGCCGATGCCGAGACGGCGGACCTCGTCGGACATGGCCTTCACATCGCTGACCACCACGGGCAGGCGGGCCTGCATGAACTCGAAGAACTTCGTGCTGAGCGCGACCTCGTGGTTGACGGGGCCCTTCACCAGCGGGTGGATCCCGACGTCCGCGGTGGACAGGAACCCGACCAGCACGTCGTAGGGCACGTACCCCATGATGTGGACCCGGTCCGCGACGCCGAGACGCTCGGCCGTCTCCCGAAGGGAGCGCACGTACTCGCCGTCCAGGTTGTTGATCAGCAGAGCCGCGTGCACGTTCGGCGAGAACTCCAGCGACTCCACGATCGTGTGCACGCACCGCTGAGGCGCTGCGACACCGCAGTAGACGACCAGCGGTACGTCGGGCCCGAGGTCGCAGGCCTCACGCACGTCCCGCGCGCCCCGGTCCGTCGTCCACTCGTCGGCGTGTGAGCCGCCGGGCTGGAGCTTCGGCGGAGCGTTGAGCGTGACGATCGGCAGCTCGGCGAGGCCGTGACGCTCCTTGAGCATCTCGGACAGTGCCGGGGACACGGTCACGATCGCGTCCGCGTAGCCGATGTACTCGCGCTCATACGCCGCCTGCGAGGCCACCCAGTTGGGGGTCGTTCGCGGCAGCAGCCCGGGCACGAACTCATGGGCGTCGTAGATCATGCGGACGTTCGCCCCGGCGTGCCGGGCGCGGGCGACCGCCCGGGCGGCGACGCCGACCATCCGGAAGTCGTGCGCGTGGATCAGGTCCGGCTTCAGCTCGTCGATCTTCTCCCGGTAGCTGATCTCGTAGCGCAGCGGCATCGGGTCGAGGCGACGCCAGGCCCGCTCCCCCATCGCCGCCCTCCACCAGCGCAGCTCCAGACCGTCGAGCAGGCCGTCGTTGGCCTTGGAGAACTCCTTCGCCGCCTTGGTCTGCCGGGCGCGTTCCCGGATGACCGTGCGGTGCACCTTGCCGGTGACCCGGCGGACGTTCGCGGGAAGGTGGCGCACCCGCGGCGACTGCGCGACGCCCGTACGGGCGGCAGCGCCCGCAGCGAAGGCCTCCAGCTCCGACCAGCCGACCTTGATCTGTCGCGTGCGCAGCAGCGCGACGTCCGGGGTCTGATAGGCGAGGGGGTAGCGCAGCCGGGAGACCCGCTGGCGGAACGACTTCCTCGACGGCAGCCGGAGCAGCGTCAGCCTGTGGACCTGCGCCTCGCCGAGCCGGTAGCTGTCGGGCCCGGAGGAGGGGGCGCGACCGATCAGGTGCACCTCCCAACCCGCCTCCGCCATGGAGCGCGCCGACTTCTGGACGCGCGAGTCACCGTCGATGGTGTTGTCGACGAGCATCACCACGCGGCCGCGCCGCCGGGTGCCCTTCGCCTGCTGGTCGGTCACGCTCAGCCCCCGATCACGATACGGCGGACACCCTGCCACCGGGCGGGGTCCGTGGTCCGCCGCCCGTCGACGAGGATCTTCACGTCCGGCAGGTCCGCGGCGGACAGCTCGCGGTACTCCGCGTGGTCCGCCTGCAGCACCGCGGCGGTGACCGTCTCGCCGCGGTGCGGGGTGAGGCCGAGCGCGGTGAGTTCGTCGGTGGTGTACATCGGGTCGGAGACGTACGGCACCGCGCCGCGGGCCTTGAGGGCCTCGACGGTCGGGAAGACGCCGGAGAACGCCGTCTCCTTCACGCCGCCGCGGTAGGCGGCGCCCAGCACCAGGACGGAGACGTCGGTGAGGTCGCCGTAGCCGGCGGCCAGCAGGTCCACGGCGTACTGCGGCATCGCGACGTTCGCCTCGCGGGCGGCGCGTACGACGGTCGCGTCCGGGTCGTTCCACAGGTACATCCGCGGGTAGATCGGGATGCAGTGGCCGCCGACGGCTATGCCGGGCTGGTGGATGTGGCTGTACGGCTGGCTGTTGCAGGCCTCGATGACCTTCTTGACGTCGATGCCGTGCTGGTCGGCGAAGCGTGCGAACTGGTTCGCCAGACCGATGTTGACGTCGCGGTACGTCGTCTCGGCGAGCTTGGCCATCTCGGACGCCTCCGAGGTGCCGAGGTCCCACACGCCGTTCGGCTGCGGCAGGTCGGCGCGCTCGTCGAAGTCCAGCACCTGCTCGTAGAAGCGCACACCGGCCTCGGTGGACGCCGCGTCGATGCCGCCGACGAGCTTGGGGTACTTGCGCAGGTCGGCGAAGACCCGGCCGGTGAGCACCCGCTCCGGGGAGAACACCAGGTGGAAGTCCTCGCCCGCGGTCAGGCCGGAGCCCTCCTCGAGCATCGGCGCCCAGCGGGTGCGGGTGGTGCCGACCGGCAGCGTCGTCTCGTACGACACCAGGGTGCCGGGCTTGAGCCCCTTGGCGATCTCCTTGGTGGCCGCGTCCATCCAGCCGAAGTCCGGCACGCCCTCCGCGTCCACGAACAGCGGCACGACGACGACCACGGCCTCGGACTGCGCCACCGCGGCGGCGGTGTCGGTGGTGGCCGCGAGCAGGCCGGCCTCGACCGCCGTCTTGAGCTTGATGTCGAGCTCGTACTCGCCCGGGAACGGCTCCGTTCCGGCGTTCACGAGCTCGACGGTCTTCTCGTTGACGTCGGCGCCTATGACTCGGTGGCCCTTGGCGGCGAACTGCACGGCCAACGGCAGACCGATCTTGCCGAGGGCGACGACGCAGATGTTCATGGACTACTTCCTCTTGGGGCTGTTCCGCCGGAGGAGCCGGCGGGCGTAGTGCCGCAGCTCCGCGACGGGCGAGAGCGACGGCGGGTTGAGCGGGCCGGTGTCGACCACGAGGCGGCCCTTGGCGTTGCAGTGCATGGCCGCCCGGTAGGGGTCCGTGTCACGCCAGCGCCGGGCGGACGGCAGCGGCAGGTCACGCACCTGGAGGGGGATCTCGTAGATCTTCCCGCCGAGTTCAAGGTAGAGCCGTACGCCGGGCTTCGCACTCCGGGCCTGCAGCGGGATGCGGGCCTCGACGACGGTCCCGGAGCGGTCCGGGAGTTCCGTGCGGACGAACTCCCCGGTCACCTGGGGGATCTCGGTCCGGTCCGGGAGCCGGCGGGCGCCGGGCTTGTCCGCGGAGCCGGGCATGGGCTTGCCGGCGAGGGCCAGCACGGCGGAGCCGGTGTCGCCCACGACCGGGACGCTCACCCGGAACGTGGCGGCCAGCTCCTCGCCCCGCTGCTCCCAGCCCGCGGCCAGCAGCCGCGTGCGCTTCGCGAGGCGGCCGGGGACGGCCTCGGACAGCGCGAAGACCTCGTCGCCCAGCCCGGGCCGGCCGTCGCGGAAGCCGGGGTAGCGGGCGTACGCGCGGTCGCCGTCGGCGAAGAACACCGGCGAGCCCTCGCGGCTCTCCTCGGTGATGGCCTCGGCCAGCTCGTCGATCAGACCGTGCCGCGCGAGCGTCACCCGGGCGCGCTCCTTGACGGGCATCCGCTCCAGGATGCCGGGGGTGAGGTACGCGTCGGCCAGCTCCCCTATCCCCGCGCAGAGCCGGCGCTGCAGCTCCGCGTCCAGCCCGGGGAAGTCCTTCTGCACCAGCTTCGCCAGCTCCCACGTGAAGTGGCGGCGCAGGACCGCGTCGCGCTCCTCGCCGGGCTCGATCAGGCCGGCGGTGTGGTGCATGATCTTCGCCGTGCAGGCGAGGCGCGCGAGGTGGTCGGCGCGGTAGGTGATGTTGCTGGCGTCCCCGCGCTTGACCGCGTAGTAGTACGTGTAGTCGGCCAGCACGGAGATCTTGGCGGCGCGGACGCACGCCTCGATCGTGAACGGCTGGTCGCTGCCGACCGGCAGGTCCTCGGGGAAGCGCAGCTTGTGGTTCTCCACCAGCTCGCGGCGGAAGAGCTTGGTGTTGGCCAGCGTGAACGGCAGCGCCGAGTCGTACAGGCTGATGTCCGCCTGCGGCTCCTTGTACAGCGCCTGGTGGACGTACCGGCCGTTGGTGCCGACCATCTTGCCGATCACGACGTCGCTGCCGTGGGTGTCGGCGTACTCCACCATCCGCTTCAGGGCGTCCTCGCCCAGATAGTCGTCGGAGCCGATGAAGTACACGTACCGGCCGGTCGCCGCCTCCAGCCCCGCGTTGCACGGGGCTGCCGGGCCGCCGGAGTTGGGCTGGTGGATCACCTTGACGGTGTCCGGGTACCGCTCCGCGAAGCGGTCGAGTTCCTTGCCGCTGTCGTCGGTGGAGCCGTCGTCCACGGCGACGATCTCCAGCCGGTCCCGCCCGATCGTCTGGCCGATCAGGGAGTCCAGGCACTCCGTGAGATACGGCATGGTGTTGTAGACCGGGATGACGACCGTGACATCGGGAGCGGCCGCGTTCATCTGACGGCCTCTGCGGCCTGCGAGAGCCGGATCGTCTCGCCCGTCGACGCGGACCGCAGCGTAGCCTCCGCCACCTCCACCGTGCGAAGGCCCTGGCTCAGCGTGACGATGTCGCTCTCCTTGCCCTCCACCGCGTCCCGGAAGCGCTCGTGCTCCACGAGGAGCGGCTCGCGCTTGGGGATGGCGTAGCGGATCATGTCGCCCTCGGAGACGCCGCGGAAGGCGCGCAGCGCCTCCCATTCGGTGTTGATCGCGCCGTTGGCGTAGAACGTGAGGTCGGCCGTGAGGGTGTCCGCCACGAAGCAGCCCTTGTCGCCGGTGACGACGGTGGAGCGCTCCTTGAGCGGGCTCAGCCAGTTGACGAGGTGGTTCGCCATGACGCCACCCGTCAGCATGCCCACCGCGGCGACCATGTCCTCGTGCGGGCGGCCGCTCTTGGAGACGGTGTGCGCCGCGATCGACTCGTACGTCCGGCCGGTCACCCAGCCCGTGAGGTCGATGTCGTGGGTCGCCAGGTCCTTGACCACGCCCACGTCGGCGATGCGGTGCGGGAACGGGCCCTGGCGGCGGGTGACCACCTGGTAGACCTCGCCGAGGTCGCCGTGCTCCAGCCGGGTGCGCAGGCTCTGCAGGGCGGGGTTGTAGCGCTCGATGTGGCCGACGCCGGCCACCAGGCCGCGCGCGTCGAACGCCTCGACGAGGTTGCGGGCCGCCTCGGCGGTGTGCGCCAGCGGCTTCTCGATCAGCGCGCAGACGCCGGCCTCCGCCAGCTTCAGCCCGACCTCCTCGTGCAGCGCGGTGGGGCAGACCACCACGGCGTAGTCCAGACCGAGGGCGATGAGCTCCTCGACCGTGGGGACGACGGGCGCGCCCTGGGCGACGCCGTGCTGGTCCCCCATCGGGTCGGCGACGCCGACGAGGTCGACCCCGTCCAGTCCGGCGAGCACGCGCGCGTGGTTGCGGCCCATCGCGCCCAGGCCGATCAGTCCGGCCCGCAGGTTCTTCGCGCTCACTCCGCGTCCCCCAGGGCGTTCACGGCGGCGGCGATGCGCTCCAGGTCCGCGGCCTCCAGCGACGGGTGCACCGGGAGGGACACGACCTCCGCGGCGGCCCTCTCGGTCCGCGGCAGGTCCCAGGTGCGCCCGGCCTTCTGGTCCGGCTCCCAGTACGGCTTGAGGCGGTGGATCGGCGTCGGGTAGTACACGGCGTTGCCGACACCGGCCGCGGTCAGCCGCTCCTGGGCGGTGTCGCGGTCGCCGGTGATCCGGACGGTGTACTGGTGGTAGACGTGCCGGGCGCCCTCGGCCACCGGCGGGGTGACCGCGCCGGCGGTGATGTGCTCGTCGAGGTAGGCGGCGTTCGCGCGGCGCTGCTCGGTCCAGGCGGGCAGCCGGCCCAGCTGGACGCGGCCGATCGCGGCGGCGACGTCGGTCAGCCGCATGTTGGCGCCGACGATCTCGTTGGCGTACCGCTGCTCCATGCCCTGGTTGCGCAGCAGCCGCAGGGTGCGGGCGATCTCGGCGTCGGCCGTGGTGATCATGCCGCCCTCGAGCGAGTGCATGTTCTTCGTCGGGTAGAAGCTGAAGCAGCCCGCCGTACCGAAGGCGCCGACGGGGGTGCCGCCCAGCGCCGCGCCGTGCGCCTGGGCGGCGTCCTCCACGACGGCCAGCTGGTGCCGGCCGGCGATCTCCATGATCCGGTCCATCGCGGCGGGGTGGCCGTACAGGTGCACCGGCATGATCGCGGCGGTGCGCGGCGTGATGGCCGCCTCGACGGCCGCGGGGTCCACGCAGAACGAACCGTCCTCGATGTCCACGAAGACGGCCTCGGCGCCGACCAGCCGCACGGAGTTCGCGGAGGCGGCGAAGGAGAACGACGGGACGATCACCTCGTCGCCGGGGCCGATGCCCAGCGCCATGAGGGTCAGCTGCAGGGCGGACGTACCGGAGTTCACGGCGACGCAGTGGCGTCCGGCCACCAGTTCGGAGAACTCCTCCTCGAACGCGGCCACCTCCGGCCCCTGCACGACACGGCCGCTGCGCAGTACGCGTACAGCGGCCTCGATCTCCTCTTCCCCGATGACCGGCCGGGCAGCCGGAATGGGGTGGTCGTGAGGGGTGGACATGGGTGCGTCTCCTTCTTCGGCACCAGGGGCGCGTACGGCGGCTCGTTGGGGCCTCGCGCTCCGGGAGGACGTCCGGCGCGGATCTGCGCCCCGTGGGGCTCCTGGGCCCACGGCCCGGGATGTTACATGAGTTTAATGGCCCGGCCCGACCCCGTTACATTAATGCTACTGGCGTACCTCCGGCCGCGCGGGTCGGCCCCGGTACCGGGAACGGACCGGGCCCACGGGCCCGGCAGGGGTGCGTACAGCCTTCATCCGGCGGGGGTCCACCAGAACGAGACGCACCCCGCGCGCGAACGGGCCCGGGGACCGCGGTCCCCGGGCCCGTTGCGCGGGTGTCAGCTCTCCGTGGTCGCCGTGACCGTCGGGATCTGGTCCTGCTCGGCGGCCGCCGTCTTCTTGGCGGCCTTCTTCGCCGGGCGCTTGGCGGCCGTCTTCTTCGCGGTCGCCTTCTTCGCGGCGGTCTTCTTCTCCGCGGTGGCCTTGGTGGCGGCCTTGCGGGTGCGCTTCTTCGGCTGCTCGGCCTCCTCGGCCCCCGGCTCCTCGGCCTTCGGCTCCGCCACGGGCACGGTGATCTCCACCGGCTCGCCGTCCGCCGCCTTCGGCGGACCCGCGGGCGCCGACGCCTTACGCGTCACCCGGCGCCGGGTGCGGGCCGGCTTCTCCGGCTCCGGCTCCGGCTCGACTGCCGCGGGCACCTGCGGCTCCTCGGCCTTGGGCGCCTCGGCCTCCGCCACGGGAACCGTGATCTCCACCGGCTCCGCGGCCGCCGCCTTCGGCGGACCCGCGGGCGCCGACGCCTTACGCGTCACCCGGCGCCGGCCGCGGCGGCCCGCCGCGGCGGCTGCCTCCGCCTCCGCGGGGCTGGAGTACAGCTCCTCGTCCGGCGCGAACGCCGGCTCCGCGAGCCGCTGGGGCTCGGCCGTCTCGGCGAGGACCTCGGCGGCCGTCTCGTGCCGGTGGCCGTCGTGCTGGTCCAGTTCCTCCGGGGCCTGCGACGCCTCGTGCACCTGCTGCGGGCCGGACCTGTCCTTCTTGTCCTTGCCGCCCTTGCCCTTCTTCTTGGCACCGCCACCGCCGCCGCCGGCGGCCGTCGGCTGGTCCATGTGGACGATGACACCCCGGCCGTTGCAGTGCACGCACGGCTCGGAGAAGGACTCCAGCAGGCCCTGGCCGACCCGCTTGCGGGTCATCTGCACCAGGCCCAGCGAGGTGACCTCCGCGACCTGGTGCTTCGTACGGTCGCGGCCCAGGCACTCGATCAGGCGGCGCAGCACCAGATCGCGGTTGGACTCCAGCACCATGTCGATGAAGTCGATGACGACGATGCCGCCGAGGTCGCGCAGCCGCAGCTGGCGGACGATCTCCTCGGCCGCCTCCAGGTTGTTGCGGGTGACGGTCTCCTCGAGGTTGCCGCCCTGACCGGTGAACTTGCCGGTGTTGACGTCGACCACGACCATCGCCTCGGTCTTGTCGATCACCAGCGAGCCGCCGGACGGCAGCCAGACCTTGCGGTCCAGCGCCTTCATCAGCTGCTCGTCGATCCGGTACGTGGCGAACACGTCGACCTCGGACGTCCACTTCTCCAGCCGCCCGGTGAGGTCCGGGGCGACGTTGGAGACGTAACCGTGGATGGTCTCCCACGCCTTGTCGCCGCTGACGATGACCTTCTTGAAGTCCTCGTTGAAGATGTCGCGCACGACGCGGACGGTCATGTCCGGCTCGCCGTACAGCAGCGTCGGGGCGTTGCCGTTCTTCGCCTTCTTCTGGATCTCCTCCCACTGCGACTGCAGCCGGTGGACGTCGCGGGTCAGCTCCTCCTCGCTCGCGCCCTCGGCGGCGGTGCGCACGATGACGCCCGCGTCCTCGGGGACGATCTTCTTGAGGATCTGCTTCAGGCGGGACCGCTCGGTGTCGGGCAGCTTGCGGCTGATGCCCGTCATCGAGCCCTCGGGCACGTACACGAGGTAGCGGCCGGGCAGCGAGACCTGGCTGGTCAGCCGGGCGCCCTTGTGGCCGATCGGGTCCTTGGTGACCTGCACCAGGACGGACTGGCCGGACTTCAGGGCGGACTCGATCCGGCGCGGGCCGCCGGACAGGCCGAGGGCCTCGAAGTTGACCTCACCGGCGTAGAGCACGGCGTTGCGGCCCTTGCCGATGTCGACGAAGGCGGCCTCCATGGACGGCAGCACGTTCTGGACCTTGCCCAGATAGACGTTGCCGACGTACGAGGTGGCCTGCTCCTTGTTGACGTAGTGCTCGACGAGGACGTTGTCCTCCAGCACGCCGATCTGGGTGCGCTCGCCGTTCTCGCGGACCACCATGACCCGCTCGACGGCCTCGCGGCGCGCCAGGAACTCCGCCTCGGTGATGATCGGCACCCGGCGGCGGCCCTGCTCGCGGCCCTCACGGCGGCGCTGCTTCTTCGCCTCCAGACGGGTCGAGCCCTTGATGGACTGGACCTCGTCCGAGACCTCCTTCGCGGAGCGCGGCTCGCGGATCTTGACGACCGTACGCTCCGGGTCGTCCGGCGAGCCCGGCTCGGCCTCGGAGTCGGCGGCCCGGCGCCGGCGGCGCCGACGGCGGCGGCTGGAGCTGCTGGAGCCGGAGCCCCCGGCGTGCTCCTCGTCCTCGTCGGCCTCCTCCTCGTCGGCCCGGTCCTCCTCGGACTCCGCGGCGGCCTCGCCCTCGGTGTCCTCCTCGTCCCGCTCCTCGGCCTCGGCGTCCGCGGACTCGCCGCGGCGACGGCGGCGGCCACCGCGCCGGCGGCGGCGCGAGGGACGCTCCTCGTCCTGGGCCTCGGCCTCGGCTTCGGCTTCGGCGGACTGCTCCTCCTCGGCCTCCAGAACCTCCTCGGCCTCCTCCTCCGGCTCCTCCTCGGCGGCGCGCCCCTCGGCCTCCTGCAGGGCCTCGGCGGCGGCGCGCTGGGGGGTCTGGAACTGGGGCTCGGTGAAGACCGGCGCCTGGAACAGGGACATCGACGCGACAGGGCGCGCGGCGGGGGTCTCCTCCTCCTTGGGCGCCTCGGCGGGCTCGGCGGCCTGCTTGAACTCCGGGGCGGCGGTCTTACGGGTGGCCCGGCGGCGGGTGCGCTTGGGGGCGGCGTCCTCGGTCTCCACCTCGGCGGCGGCCTCGGCGACGGGCTGCGGGGCCTCGGGCGCCTCGGCGGCGGCCGGCTGCGGCTGGGCGGCCTCGGCGGCGGGGGTCTCCACGGCCTGGGGCTCCGCCGCGGCTGTCTTACGGGTGGCGCGGCGGCGGGTGCGCTTGGGGGCGGCCTCCACGGGCTCGGCCTCCGGCGTCTCCTGCGCCTCCGCCTTCTCCGGCGCCTCGGCGGCGGCCGGCTCGGGCTGGGCGGCGGGGGTCTCGGGGACCACGCTCTCCGCGGCCTCGGCGCCCTGCGGGGAGCCGGCCGGCGCGCTGGCACGACGGGTGGCCCGGCGACGGGTGCGCTTCGGGGCGGCCTCGGCCGCCTCCGCCTCGGCGGCGGGCTCCGGCTCGGCGGCGGGCGACTCGCTCGGGGCCTCGGCAGCGGGCTCCGCGACGACGGTCTCGGCGGCCGCGGTCTCCGCGGACTGCGGGGAACCGGCCGGCGCGCTGGCACGGCGGGTCGCCCGGCGACGGGTGCGCTTCGGAGCGGCCTCGGCCGCCTCCGCCTGCGCGTCGGCCTGCGTGCGGTCGCTCTGGTCGGTCGTATCGGTCTGGTCGGTCTGATCGGCGGAATCGGCCACGCGGATCTCGCCCTCCCCGGTGTCGGTTGCGGCTGTGTCCACGGGCTGGTCGGTCTGCGGAGTGCCGGCGGGTGCGGTGGCCCGGCGGCGGCTGCGGCGCTTGGGCGCGGCCTCCGCGGCGGGCTCTGCGATGGGCTCCGCCTGAACGGCGGCCTCGGCCGCGGCCACAGGCTCCGCCGCCTCGGCGGCGGGCGTCTCCTCGGCCTCGGCGGCCTCCTGAGCAGGCGGTATGGCGGCGACCGGATCGTCCTTGGTCGCCGGCGTCACGGGCGGGCCGGCCGGCCGGGACGCCGCGCGGCGCCGACGGCGGGGCGGCAGCTTGTCGCCCGGGCTGTTGTTGTCGTCGATGCTGGCCCCGGAATCACGGTCCGTGGGCTCGATCGGTTCGAGCATGCGGGTGGTACTCCCGTCACGCTCCCGGGCGCCATGCCGCGACGAGGTCGGCGAGACCGTGGTGATGAGTCACGGTCCGCCGCCCGCGGCATGTGCGCCACACGGGAGCTGTTGTCTCGCTCGCCGGGCCCGCCGCCGTCCGTGACGGCTGCGGACCGGCGAAAGTCTGCTGGTCCATCGCGCCCGCCGGTCCCGGGTGGCTCCTGGTCTGCGGCTGGGCGTCGACTCCGTCCTGCCACGCAGGTCCGGCCCGGCGCCTTCGCGGCGGCCGCTCGAGTGCCGTGGTTCAGGCCTGAGCGGCGTCGCGGTCGGGCGCGAGCGGGTCGGTCACCGCGCCGGTCTCCTCATCGAGCGGCCCCTGCGCCAGCCTGGTCACCGCTGCGGGGACCGGCGGCGCCAGGTCGGCCACGGCGCGAAGGCCGGACAGGACGTCGTCGGGTCGTACGGCAGGTGTCACGTGCCGCACTACCAGCCGCAGTATCGCACAGGCACCCGTCGCGGGCATATCGGCCTGTGGACGGACGGCCTCCAGGGAGACCACGGCGCCGCGTGCGTCGAAGGCGCGCATCCCCTTCTTGGTCTGCCGCTCGACCTCGACGGACTCCGCCGCGAGGAAGGCCGCGACGGCCCGCTCGGCGGCCTCCGGCTCGACACCGTCCAGCCGGAGCTCCCATACGGAAGCCTCCAGCCGCTCGGCGAGGCCGGACGTGTGCGCCTCGACGGCGTCGGTGATGTCGAGGCCCTCGGGGAGGGACTCGTCGAGCAGCGCGAGGAGCTTCGCCGGGTCGCGCTGTTCGGCGAGCCCGATCTCGAGGTACTCGGCCTCGCTGCCGGTGCCGGTCGGGGCGGCGTTGGCGTACGAGACCTTCGGGTGCGGGGTGAAGCCCGCGGAGTACGCCATGGGCACCTCGGCCCGGCGCAGTGCGCGTTCGAACGCGCGCTGGAAGTCACGATGGCTGGTGAACCGGAGGCGGCCGCGCTTGGTGTAGCGCAGTCTGACCCGCTGCACCGTGGGTGCGGGCGGGGGGCCTTCGGGCTGTCGCTTGCCCAGGGGAACTACTCCTTGTGTACGGCGGTCGGGTCCGGGGCGTCGTCCTCCGCGTCGGCGGGGGACCGTGCACCCGGTCCTTCGTACAGGGTACGCGCCCGGCCCGGCCGCGGCTGTCCGGCCGTCGCACCCTGCACGGGGACGCTCAGCGGTGACGTCCCGGTTCCCGCACCGCCCCCGGCCGCCCGGCCTTGCCCAGGTCCACGGCCTGCGGGGGTACGGCGGTGAGCCGGCCGATGTCGGCGGCGGTGAGCGGGCCGGTGTCGGCGGCGGTGAGCCCAGCGGCGTCGGCGGCGCTGAGCCCGGGCAGGTCGGCCGCCGGTGCCACCGCCTTGTCGCGGGGTGCGCCGAAGAGCGCGACACGCAGGTCCCGCCGGGTCTGCCGGACGGTCTGCCGCGCGGTCGCCCAGGCGTCGCGTACGGCGTGCCCGGCCTCGCGCAGCACCCGCCGTACGGGGGCGAGCGCCCGGGCCGCGACCCGCCCGGCAGCTCGGGCGGCCGCCCGAGCGGCGCGGCCGGCGGGCCGTACGACGTACACCCATGCCCACCGGAAGGGCGTGACGGCCATGCGCCCCAGCCACTTCAGCCCCCGCCCAAGGGCCCGCGACAGGTACCCGGCCACCCGCCAGGCGACGCCGAGGGCGTCCCAGACCTCCCGCCCGACGATGACGATCCCCCGCCCGAGGGGCAGCAGCACCCACCGCCACAGCGCGAGGAGGGGCCAGACGAGAACCCGCCCCAGGAACCGCAGCGCCGCGACGACGCCGTGCCCGATGGGCGTCAGGACGACCCGGTAGAGCCACCCGAGGGGCGCCACGACGAGCGTCCGCCAACACCACGCGCCGACGGCCCCGATCCCTCTCGCGACGAGAACCACCCCAGCCCACAGCCATCCGGCCGGCACCACGACGAGCCACCGCACCAGCCACGCGATCGCGCCCCCCACGGCGCGCAGCGCCCACAGCACGCCGTGCCCGAGGGGGGTGAGCAGAGCGCCGTAAAGCCAACCGAGGGGCGCCACGACGAACGTCCGCCAACACCACCCGGCCCCGCGCGCGACGAGGACGATCCCGGCCCACACGGCACGCGCGGCAGCGGCGACGAGCCGCCCGACCCCGGCCAGAACCCACCACACCCCACGCCCGAGGGGCACGAGCAAGGAGGCCCACACCCACCGGACCGGAGCCACCACGAGCCACCGCCAGCACCACACCGCAGGCGCGACGACAAGCACCCGCCACACCCATCCGAGGCCGGCCACCACCCACGACACCGGCACGACGACGAAGACGCGCCCCAACCAGGCCAACCCCCGCCCCACAGGCCGCAGCACACTCCGCCGCACGGCCTTCGCCGCCAGCACCACCGCGTCCCACACCACCCGCACAGGCACGACAAGCACCAGCACGAAGATCCGCACCGGCACCCGCACCGCGGCGGTCAGGCAACCGCCCGCCGGTGCCGACCCGCCCATCTCCTGCGCCGACATGCCGCCCTCCCCCCGTTCCGAACACGACCCGTCCCGTAAGACGCGGCGCACCACGCCGCGCGTTCCGGGCGAGACCGGTCCGTGATGCGCACCGGAGCCGCGACGTCGGTCGACCTCGATGCCGGGCTCGGGAACCAGTTCGTCCGGGCCGCCGCGACAGCCCTTTCCGCCTGCCACGAAGTCCCAGTCCCTGTTCCGCCGCCGGAACGAACCCAGCACCAGCGCCGTCTCCCCCGGCCGCCCCTCGGACACCTCCAGCCGTCCCAGCTCCACGGGTTCCGCAGGTCACGCCGTGAGCACGCACACCGTGGGGTCACCCGTCGATCAGGCGGTAGGAGACAGTGCCGTCGGGGGCGACCTCCAGGGTGAATCCCCGCCCGCCGTCCGCCCCATCCGCGGTGACGACCACGGCCGTTCCGGGCTCCGGGAACTCGGACCCCGTCCCCTCGTAAGTGACGACGACGCCTTCGACGTCGCACTCGTACACGTTGAGGCCCGGCGGCAGATCGAGAACCGACACCTCACCGGCCTCCGGGCAGTCAGGCGGGGCCGCGCAACCGGCCATTGCCGGAGAACCCAGCAAGGCCACCGCCGCCACGGCGATATGGGCCCTCGCAACAAGCCGCAAACCGTTCCCTGCCACCGCGCCCACCCCCGGCGTCCGTCCAGACCGGAGGCGGACCGTTCACGCTCCGTGGCAGGAGAATAGGAGAGAACCGCCGTCGGCGTCCCTCGGCATGGGTCAGCCGGCGTACCGGTCCACGTCCACAACCTTGCACGCCACGTTCTCCGGGACCTCGTCAGGGCCGATCACCGACGTCCTCACCGTCTGGCCCGGAGCGACGGTCAGGGAACCTGTCACACCCTCAGAGAGGCGTGTCCCGTCCGGCACCGTGAACTCGACCGTTACGAAGTAAGTCGACGCTTCCGAACTGTGGTTGCGGATCTCCAGCCCGGCCGACGGCCACCGCGTCGCCGGATCCACGGTGCACGACGTGATCTTCACGTCGGCCGACGGTGGATGCTCCTTCTTCTCGGGATCCTCGGCCCACTCCCCGAGCCCGACCGCCAGCACGACCACGACGACGGCGATCACCGCGGCCGCAGCCCCGAGGCAGCCCCAAAGACAACCACGCCCTCGCGGTCGCCTCTGTGGCGGCGGTACGGCAGGCCCCCACTGCCCTGCCGGAGCGGGACCGGCACCCGGGCGCGGCCCCCACCGCGCACCGCCGGCCCCGGGCTCGCTCTCCGCCATCGCCTGACTCCTCCGCAGCCGTTACCGCCACGCTAGGAAGGCCGAGGGCCGCCCGCGAACCGGGGGCGGCCACTCAGGCGATGACTACGGGCATCCGCGCCCGCCTCAGTGCGCGTGACCGCCCGCCGCCGGCACGGCGTTCTTGACCGTCAGCGGCAGCACCTTCTTGCCCGTCGGGCCGATCTGGATGGACGTGTCCATCTGAGGGCACACCCCGCAATCGAAGCAGGGCGTCCACCGGCAGTCCTCGACCTCCGTCTCGTCGAGGGCGTCCTGCCAGTCCTCCCAGAGCCAGTCCTTGTCCAGGCCCGAGTCGAGGTGGTCCCAGGGCAGGACCTCCTCGTAGGTGCGCTCGCGGGTCGTGTACCAGTCGACGTCCACGCCGTACGACGGGAGCGTCGCCTGCGCGCAGCGCATCCAGCGGTCGTACGAGAAGTACTCACGCCAGCCGTCGAAGCGGCCGCCGTCCTCGTACACCGCGCGGATGACCGCGCCGATGCGGCGGTCGCCGCGGGAGAGTAGGCCCTCGACGATGCCGGGCTTGCCGTCGTGGTAGCGGAAGCCGATGGAGCGGCCGTACTTCTTGTCGCCGCGGATCTTGTCGCGGAGCTTGGTCAGGCGGGCGTCCGTCTCCTCGGCGGAGAGCTGCGGGGCCCACTGGAACGGGGTGTGGGGCTTGGGGACGAAGCCGCCGATGGAGACCGTGCAGCGGATGTCGTTCTGGCCGGAGGCCCTGCGGCCTTCGGCGATGACCTTCGTCGCCATGTCGGCGATCTGCAGGACGTCGTCGTCCGTCTCCGTCGGCAGGCCGCACATGAAGTACAGCTTCACCTGGCGCCAGCCGTTGCCGTACGCCGTGGAGACGGTACGGATCAGGTCGTCCTCCGAGACCATCTTGTTGATGACCTTGCGGATGCGCTCCGAGCCGCCCTCGGGGGCGAACGTCAGGCCCGAGCGGCGGCCGTTGCGGGTCAGCTCGTTGGCCAGGTCGATGTTGAACGCGTCGACGCGGGTGGACGGGAGGGACAGGCCGATCTTGTCCTCCTCGTAGCGGTCGGCGAGGCCCTTGGCGATGTCGCCGATCTCGCTGTGGTCCGCGGAGGAGAGGGAGAGCAGGCCGACCTCCTCGAAGCCGGTCGCCTTCAGGCCCTTGTCGACCATCTCGCCGATGCCGGTGATGGAGCGCTCGCGCACCGGGCGGGTGATCATGCCGGCCTGGCAGAAGCGGCAGCCGCGGGTGCAGCCGCGGAAGATCTCCACCGACATGCGCTCGTGCACGGTCTCGGCGAGCGGGACGAGGGGCTGCTTGGGGTACGGCCACTCGTCGAGGTCCATGACCGTGTGCTTGGACACGCGCCACGGCACGCCGGAGCGGTTCGGGACGACGCGGCCGATGCGGCCGTCGGGCAGGTACTCGACGTCGTAGAAGCGCGGGACGTACACGCCGCCGGTCTTCGCGAGGCGGAGGAGGAGCTCCTCGCGGCCTCCGGGGCGGCCCTCGGCCTTCCAGGCGCGGATGATCTCCGTGATCTCCAGTACGGCCTGCTCGCCGTCGCCGATCACGGCGCAGTCGATGAAGTCGGCGATCGGCTCGGGGTTGAACGCGGCGTGGCCGCCGGCGAGGACGACCGGGTCGTCGTCGCCGCGGTCCTTGGCCTCGAGCGGGATGCCGGCGAGGTCGAGCGCGGTGAGCATGTTCGTGTAGCCCAGCTCGGTGGAGAAGCTGAGGCCGAAGACGTCGAACGCCTTCACGGGGCGGTGGCTGTCCACGGTGAACTGCGGCACGTCGTGCTTGCGCATCAGCTCCTCGAGGTCCGGCCACACGCTGTAGGTGCGCTCGGCGAGGACGCCCGCGCGCTCGTTGAGGACCTCGTACAGGATCATGACGCCCTGGTTGGGCAGGCCGACCTCGTACGCGTCGGGGTACATGAGCGCCCAGCGCACGTCACATTCGTCCCACGGCTTGACGGTCGAGTTCAGCTCGCCGCCGACGTACTGGATCGGCTTCTGCACATGCGGGAGAAGGGCCTCCAGCTGCGGGAAGACGCTTTCGACAGGCATGGGGGTTTCCTCGTGGGTACGTGAAGGTGACCACCCAGAATAACCCGACCGGCGTCGTCCTCCCCCTTTACGCAGGTCAGCGTGCTGTTCCCGGCGATCACGGCCGCCGGGAGGGGCTCAGCCCCGGCGCACCTCGGGCGTGCCCACCTCGGCCCACAGCCCCGGCAGCTCGCGTTCGCGGTCGGCGGCGCGGGCCTCCTCGCGGCCGTAGAGGACGCCGTACGTGAAGGCGCTCTCGCCCGCTGCCGCCGCCTGGGCGGCGATGTCGCGCAGGGCCTCGCGGACGACGACGCTGTCCTGGTGGTCGCCGAGGAGTTCCTGCAGGGTGGTCATGTCGCCGGCGAAGTTCTTGGCGGCCTTGCCGAGGACCGGGCGGGCCAGTTCGGCGGCGTACCGGGCGCGCTTGGCGCATTTGCGGGCCTCGTGCATGGCGGTGCTGCGTTCGGGGCCGGGGGGTTCGGCGAGGGCGGTCTCGATGAGGGCGGCGACGCGGCCGAAGTCGTCGAGGATCGCCTTCGTCAGCACGTCCGGGGCGGGTCTGGCGGCGGCCTTGCGCAGCGGCGGGCCGGCGAGGAGGCCGTCGACCGCGGCGAGGAGTTCCAGATACCGCCGGGAGTCGAGTACGGCGATGATGTGCCGGCGCGAGCCCTGCCGGCGGGCGCTGGACCAGGTGCGGATGCGGCCGCGGACCGGGCCGGCGACCAGGGGCCGGGGCAGCTCCTCGACGGCGGCGCGGATGCGGTCGGTGAGGACCTCGCGGTCGCGGTCGATGCCGAGTTCGGCGGCGAGCCACTTGAGTTCGGCGCCGATCGGGTCGGTGACGGCGCGGTCGAGGACTTTCCGGTACGACTTGAACGCGCTGCGCATCCGGCGGGTGGCTACGCGCATCTGGTGCACGGAGTCGGGCAGGTCGCGGCGTACCGCGGGGTCGAGGGTGACGAGCGCGTCGGCCTGGGTGGTGACGTACTCCAGCACGGCGGCGCCCGCGGTGCCGTGCTCGCCGACGGCCCGATGCGGCTGCCAGGTGGTCTCGCCGCCGGGCGGGGCGGTCTCCGTCAGGGCGCGGGCCAGTTTGGACGCGGTACGGGCCGGGGTGAGGCCCGCCTTGCGCAGGCGTTTGCCGATGGCCTTGAGGACGGCCGGGTCCTGGTCGGCGCCGAGCTCGGCCTCGACCTCCGTCCAGGCGGCCTCCGCGCCGCCGGAGGAGCCGAGGCGGTGGGCGGACACGTGGTCGACGCTGACCTCGGCGAGGAGGGTGCCGTCCGCGTCGAGGAGCTGGTGGGCGGCGCGGTCGGAGGCGATGCGGACCTGGGGCAGCAGCGCGGCGTCGCGGATGCGGGAGCGCAGCAGCGCGGTGAGGCGGCGGGGCAGGTCGTCGGTCAGGGGGGCGTGGATCTCGTCGCGTACGCCGGGGGACACGGGGAACTTCAGGTGCCAGCCCGCGTCGCTGCCGCCGGTGCGGCGGCGCAGGGTGATGCCGTCGGCGGCCAGCCGGCGGTCCTCGGTGTCGTAGTAGGTGGCGTCCAGGGCGACGGAGCCCTTGTCCACCACGGTCGCCACACCCGGCACCTTGCGGAGGCCGGGGAGCTTCTGGTCGTCGGCTGCCTCGTACTTCTGCTCGATCTCCCGCACGATGTCCGCCATGAACCGAATCTAGCTGGGCAGGAGCCCGATGGGCAGGGGGCGAGAGGGTTGCGCTCCCCTGGTTCCCATCCAATAGTGTCGCGGGCACGCCAACCTTGGAGTGAACACATGTCTGCCGAAGCCGAGACACTGCCCTCCCTGACGACCACCCCCGACGAGACCGCCGCGGGCCCGGACGGCTCGCTGCGGGCGGATGCGGCGCTGCTGGTCGCGCGGCTCGCGGTCGGTGTCGCCGTCGCGATGCACGGGGCGCAGAAGCTGTTCGGCTGGTGGTCCGGGCCGGGGCGGGACGGTACGGAGCAGCTGGTCGCCGCGGCGGGGTATCCGCAGGCGAAGATCATGGCCTGGGTGCTGTCGTGTGCGGAGGTCGCCGGGGGCGTCGGGCTGGTGCTCGGGGTGCTCACGCCGCTGGCGGGGGCGGCGGTCCTCGGGGTGATGATCAACGCGTCGGCGTTGAGCTGGGGGTTCGGGTGGCGGGGGCCGTGGTTCGAGGCGGGTGGGGGGATCGAGCTCGAGCTGCTGCTTGCCGCGGGGGCGGTGGGCGTTGCCCTTGCGGGGCCTGGGCGGTTGTCGGTGGACGCGTTCGTCCCGGGGTTGAAGCGCAACTCGTTCGCGTTTGCCCTGGCGGGCGTGGCGGTGGGGGTGCTCTCGGGGGTCGGCGTCCTCTTCTGGCGCGCGTACGGCTGACGCTGCGCGTCGGCTCTGGCGGCGCAGTCGGCTGACGGTGTACGTCGGCTTTGGCGGCGCAGTCGGCTGACGGTGTACGTCGGCACCCATGCGGCTTGCGTTGCGCTGCGGGGGCTTCGCCCCCGGGCCCCCTTCGCGGGCTGCGCCCGCGTTTCGCGCCTGGACGGCGCTCGGCCTCAAACGCCGGCCGGGCTGGTGTTGGCCCTGCGCCCTCTTGCCTGGCGGCCATTCCGGGCGGGTCATCCGGCTCCGCCTGTCCCACCCGGATCATTCGTCGGGCACGACATGGCGAGCGGCGGGGTCCGGCCCCCGGCGTCGCGTCCACGGCCTGTGCCGTGGCGAGGTCGCCGCACTCGTCGGCATGAGCGTGGAGTACCGCCCCACGCTCGAGCGCGGCAACCTCGTCGGCGTCGCCCCCGGGCACACCGGAACTCGTCGCCCGGGCCCTACGACCCGGCCCGGCCCGGGCGGCTGGTGAAGGCGTACCTCCCCGAACCCGCGCGGTAGACGGCGCGGTCGCCGTCCAGGTGCTGGAACACGGCGCCTGCTGGGGGCGCGGGAGGTGTGCCGCCTGCGGTCGGGACGCGGATCTGGGCGGTGGTGTTGGGCGGTATCTCCACCGTCAGACGGAAGACGCCGTCGTCCAGCGTCCACTGGCTGGCGACCGTGCCGTACGGGGTGCGATAGGCCCCTTCGGCGTGGGTGAGGTCGCCGACGGGCCGGGGGTCGATCACCAGGTCGCGGTAGCCGGCCGAGCCGGGCGCCTGTCGGATGCCGGCCAGGCCGCTGTGGAACCACTCCTCGATCTGCAGCAGGATCATGTGGTTCTTCGACTGGGTGAAGTTCCAGTGTTCGGGGATGGTGGTCAGGCCCTGCGGGTTGGCGGTGGTCGACGCCAGGAAGAAGCCGTAGCTCGGCCGGGTGTCCTCCTGCAGGACGTCCCACAGCACATCGTCGCGGCCGCCGTCGGTGAGGGCCCGCACGATCGGGGCGAGGCCGATGGTGCCGCCGCTGAGGTGCGGGCCGCCGCCGAAGGGCTGGTAGCCGCGGACGAGTTCGACCAGCGCGTCCAGTACCCGCCCGCGCTCGCCCTCCGGTACCAGTCCCTCGTCGAGCGCGAGCGCCTGCGCGGCCTGGGTGGCCCCTGCGGTGCCCGCGTCGCCCTGGCTGGTGTAGCGGCCCAGCGAGGTGTTGTAGAAGGCGGCGTTGAACGCCGCCTTGACGGCGGTCGCGAGGTCGCCGTACTCGCGGGCGTCGGCGTCGTTCCCCAGCAGGGCGGCCATGCGCGCCATCCGGTCGGCGATCTGGTGGTAGCCCCAGGTGCCGGTGATGCGGCCCGAGGTGGGGTCGGCGGCGATCCAGTCGGCCAGCGCGGCGTCGACGATATGGGCGTCGGCGCCGGTGCCGGCCTTCCGCGTCCTGATGTACTGCAGGAACGCCTGCATCTGCGGGTAATGGCGGGCCATCGTCCGGGTGTCGCCGTAGGTCTCGTACAGGAACCACGGTACGAGGATGATGCCGTTGCCCCAGTTGATCTCGTCGCCGAAGCGGCCGGTGTAGCCCCAGTCGTAGACGGGCGCTTTCAGGGCGACATTGCCGATGTTGTCGCCCGCCCTGGACTGTCCCTCCACAAGATGGCGCTGCATGGTGCGCAGGTAGGCGGCGTAGCCGAAGTTGCGGTGCAGTGAGCCGAAGGGCTGCAGGTAGTCCGCGGGGTACGCGAGCTTCTCGCGGCCGGGGCAGTCGGTGAACGTCGACATCGTGTTGCTCATGATCGAGTAACGGGACATCCGGTGGATGCGGTTGATCCGCTCGTTCGATGTCCGTATCCGCCCGGCCACCGGTGTGTCCGCGTGCAGCTGCAGGCCGGTGAGCGTCTGCTCGGTCGGCCGGTAGTCCGCGGGCAGGCCGGTGACCTGGACCCACTGCATGCCGAAGTAGTGGAACCGCGGGTGCCAGCGCTCACCGCGGCGGTCGCCGTGGGTGGTGTAGGAGGCGAAGATGTCGGTGCCGCGGCCGGCCCCGCCGCCCCGGATGGACGCCTGGTCGACCGTGCCGTCGGCGGCCAGGGACTCGGCGGGCAGCATCCTGATCACCGTGCCGGCCGGCACGGTGCCGTCGATGGCCAGCTCCGGCCAGCCCGAGAACGCCTGGCCGAAGTCGAACACCCACACTCCCGGCTGCGGTTGCGTCACGCTGACCGGCCGGATCCGGTCCATCACCCGCACCGGTTCGGCCGCGCGCCACACCAGCTCGGTCGTCAGGTTGGGCGGCGGCGCGACACCGGCGGGCACCCACCCGGTGGGCGAGCCGTCGCGCCGGGTCGCCGAGGCCCCGAGATCAGCGCCGGGTGCGTGCCAGCCGGGCTGCTCGCGGCGGGCGTCGTAGTCGCTGCCCGAGTACCAGTTGGCGGTCGTCGACGGTCCCGTGGCGGTGCGCCAGGACGGGTCGCTCACGACGGTCTGGACCGAGCCGTCCGCCCTGGTGAGCTCGAGGCGGGCGATCAGCCGCGGCGTCACCGCCGCTCCGGCGCTCGGATCGGTGCTCGCGAGGGAGTTCCCGGAGCCCGTGACCGCGGCGTCGGCCGGATGGGCGGCGGCCAGTGCGGGTTCGAAGGCGATCCCGGTGCCGTCCGGTCCCTCGGTGCCGATCGCGGTGATCGTCCGGGACTCCAGCCGGGCCCCGCCGTCGCCGGTGTCGATGTTGATCGTGCCCGCGACGTGGTATCCGGTCACGCTGCTCACGTTGACGGCAGTGTCCCCGGCGACGGCGGTCCGGACGAGTGTCCCGCTCCCCTTGAACTGGCTCTGCCACCAGCTGTACGGGGCGGTGCGGCCGGTCGCCGGGTTGGTGACGGATCGGGTGACCAGGGCGGTGCCGTGCCCCAGCTCGACCCCCAGGGTGTTGGCGCCGTCGCGGATCAGACGGGTGACGTCGTAGGCGCGGTACTCCGTGGAGAGCTGGTAGTTGGAGTTGCCGGGGGCGAGCACCTCGTCGGTCACCTCCTGACCGTTGAGGGTGGCGTGGTGCAGGCCGACGCCCGACAGATACAGGCGCGCCTTGTCGACCTGCGCCCCGGGCCGCGCGTCGACGGTGAACGCGCGGGCGAAGACGGGCAACGGGTCGGCGAGGGTGCGGCCGGGGTGTTCGATCCAGCGGGCTGTGCCCCAGTCGGCGCGCTGCAGCAGCCCCATCTCCCACCGGGCCGGACGGCTCCAGTCCGTGACACCGCCGTCCGTGTCCCAGACCCTGACCTGCCACACCACCTCCGCACGGGAGCCCAGCGCCGTGCCGCCCCAGGGGATGTCGGTCTGCGCTTCCGAGGCGACCTTGCCGGAGTTCCACAGGTAGCGGCCGCGGGCCAGGTCCTGAACGCCGTGTGCGGCACGTACCTGGTAGGCGGTCTGCCGCCAGCCGGCCGCGGCGCCGGTGACGCGCCAGCTGAGGCGGGGGGTGGGGTCGTCGACACCGAGCGGCTCGTCACCGCGGCCGTTGACGGCGAGGTCCGTGACCTCGGCTGGTGGTACCGATGCGGTCGCCGGTCCGGCCGCCCAGACGGGCAGCGTGCCCCCGGCTGCTCCGGCGACGAAGATGCCGATGACGTGTCTGCGGCTCAGGGCCGCGGGCGGATCGTTGGGCACGGGCATGCGTGACTCCTTGGCGTCGGTCGTGCTGCGGGTGCGGGCTGTTGACGGGGTCGGTCAGGATCCGGCCCGGTAGTCCTTGTCCATGGCGGCGAGCACCTGGTCCGCGGTCGACTGTCCGCTGAAGATCTCCTGGAGGCCGCTGAGCATGGTCTGCTGCACCTTGGGGTTCGGCCACAGCTGGTCCATGAACGGAACCGTCCGGTCGTCCCCGATGAACGTGGACAGTTCGGTCAGCGACGGGTCGACCGTGAAGCCGGTGTCCGGGAGCGCGGGCAGGCTGCCCTGCTTGGTGACGAAGAGGTTCATGCCCTTCGGCGACATCACGAAGTCGACGAACTTCAGCGCCAGTTCCTTGTTCTTGGTCTTGGCGTTGACCCCGTAGCCGCCGCCCGCCGCGGCGGGCATCAGGAACGAGGCCGGGTCGTCCGTGGCGGGCAGCACCCCGAGGGTGAACCTCCCGGCCGGGTTCTTGCCCTTGAGCAGGGCGATCACCCAGTTGCCCTGGATGATGCCGAGGGTCTTGCCGCCGGCGGCGAGGTCCTGGCTGGCCTCGTAGCTGGTGCCGAGCGGGTTCTTCTGGAAGCAGCCGGTCTCCTCCATCTGCTGGTACTTGGCCATGGCGGTGGTCCACGCCGAATCGCTGAAGGTGGCCTGACCGGCCTGCATCTTCTGGTCGAAGTCCCGGTCGGGCCCGTAGACCGTGGTGGCGACCAGCGCGTACAGGGCGATCTGGGTCACCCAGTTGTCCTGGTTGCCCAGGGCGAAGGCCGGAGTGCCCTTGGCGGCGGCGTCCTTGCAGAAGGCCAGCAGCTCGCTCCAGGTACCGGGCGCGGTCAGGCCGGACCTGTCCAGGGCGTCCTGGTTGTAGACCGCGCCGATGCCGTTCTGCCCGAAGATGGCGTTGTACGTCTTGCCCTCGTACTGGGCGAGGCTCTTGAGGGCCGGCGGGTACTTCGCGGCCCACGGGCGGTCGGACAGGTCCATCAGGTAGCCCGGCTCGGCCAGGACATGGGTGGCGCCGGGGTTGCCGTTGCCCGGCCACACCGACATCACGTCGGGCGCGGTGCCGGAGGCCAGCTTGGTGCGGATCTGCTGCTGGTACTGGTCGGCGCCGCTGAGCGTGTAGCGCACCTTGACGCCGGGGTTGTCCTTCTCGAACGCCTTGACGACATCCTCCAGCGAGCCCTGGTCGAACGAGGCCAGCGTCAGCGTCTTCGTACCGCCTCCGGCATCGCTGCCGGCGTTGGTGCCGCCGCTGCACGCGGCGAGTACGGCCAGCAGGGCGCCGGCGGTCGTGGCCGCGGCCAGGGCGGACGGTCTGCGTTCTCTCATGGTCTCTCCCGCGTGGAGAAGGGCGGCGTTCACCGCCGGTTCGGATGGGTGCCCGGCAGGTGGAGGTGCGGGCTGGGCAGTGGCGGATACCGGTCTCTCAGCCCTTCAGGCCCCCGGCGAAGCCGCTGATGATGCTGCGTTGGAGGGCGAAGTAGACGGCCAGGACCGGCACGATGCTGATCACCAGGGCGGCGAAGACCAGGGGCCAGTCGGTGACGTACTGGCCGACGAAGCCCGCGATCGCGACGGGCATGGTCTGCTGCGCGCTGCCGCTGAGGTAGAGCAGCGGGGTGAAGAAGTCGTTCCACACCGCGACGGTGTTGAGGACCAGCGCGGTGACGGTGACAGGCCGCAGCATCGGCAGCACCACATGGCGGAAGCCCTGTGCGGGCGTGCAGCCGTCGATGAGCGCGGCGTCCTCGAAGTCCCGGGGCAGGGTGCGCAGGAAACCGGTGTACAGGAAGGTGGTGAACGGCACCTGCAGACCGCTGTAGAACAGCACCAGCGCCCATGGGCTGCCGAGCAGTCCGAGATCCCGCATCGTCTGGTACAGCGGCAGGGCCCCGAGCTGGAACGGCAGCACCAGCCCCAGCATGATCAGCAGGAACACGGAGCGCGACCACCGGGCGGTCACCCGCGCGAGCGGATACGCGGCGAACGAGGAGACGGCCAGCACGACCACGACACTGCACACGGTCACCAGCACGCTGTTGGCCAGCGCCCCGCCCAGTCCGCCCTGCCGCCAGGCCGCCGTGAAGTTCTCCAGGGTGGGGGACGCGGTCGGACGGATCGGCGAGGAGGTGTCCGACGGCGGTCGTACGGCCAGGTTGACCAGGACGTACAACGGGAAGGCGACGGCCAGCGCGACGGCGGCCATGACGAGTTCCAGGGCGAGTGTGCGCGGACGGTAGCGGGTCACGACGCGCTCCTCTCGTGACGGGCGAGCCCGAGGTACTGCCCGGTGGAGGCGACCGCCACGATGATCGTGAGCACCACGGCGAGCGCGATGCTGTAGCCGAACTCGCCGAGTGTGAAGGCGTCCTTGTAGATCAGGGTCGAGAGGGTGTCGGTGGCATGCCCGGGGCCGCCGCCGGTGAGCGCGTACACCTGGTCGAAGAGCTTGAGCCCGCCGATGACCGACAGCATCAGGTTGATGGTGAGCGCCGGCGCCAGCAGGGGCCGTGTCACCGACCAGAAGCGGCGGACCGGTCCGGCACCGTCGATGTCCGCCGCCTCGTGGATCTCCTTCGGTATCGACTGCAGCCCGGCGAGGAAGATGACCATCGAGTAGCCGGCGAACTGCCACACGATCACGCCCACCACGCACCACAGGGCGAGGTCCGGATCGCCCAGCCAGTCCTGCTTCCAGGAGTCGGGGCCGACCAGGCCCAGCAGGCTGTTGACCGCTCCGTCGGGACCCAGCAGGTTGCGCCACAGGTACGCGGTCACGACCGGGGTGACCACGGCGGGCGCGAACAGCAGCACCCGCAGCACGTTGCGCGACCTGATCGCGCTGTTCACCCCGAGCGCGAGCAGCAGCCCCACCCCGTTCTGGACCACGGTGATCGCCACGGCGATCAGCAGCGTGTTCCCGAGGGCTTGGACGGCGTCGTCGTCGCTGAGCATGGCGGTGAAGTTGTCCAGGCCGACCATCGAGTACGAGGGGTCCAGGCCGTCCCAGTCGGTGAACGCGTAGTACACGCCGCGCCCGCTGGGCACCAGCACGACGAACGCGAAGAGCAGCAGGGCGGGCGCGGCGAACCACCAGGAGGGCGTGATCCGGCCGCGGCGGTCGCCGCTCCTCCGGTCGGTTCGACGAGCGGCGACGGCGGCCGGGGCCGCGTGTCGGTCGCTCCGGGTCATGGTCACGGACACACCTCTCGGATGAAACGTTTCAGAATTATGGGTAACGTTCCCCATCGAGTGCGCCAGACTCTAGAAGTGAGCTTGTGGGGCGTCAATATGTCGGCCGCAAGATTCCTGCTTACGCGAGACGAGACAGTGACCTGTCACGTTCGATAACGTTTCCCAGATCAGCGGGGTACGGCCGCCAGAGACGGAGGAGCGCGTATGCAGCCGCACACCCAGGCGCGGCGCGTCACCATCGTGGATGTCGCGGCCCACGCCCAGGTCTCCACCACCACGGTGTCCAAGGTGCTGCGCCACGCCTACGGCACCAGCGCGGCCACGCGCGAGAAGGTCCAGCGCTCGATCGCGGAACTGGGCTACCGGCCGTCCGCGGGTGCCCGCGGCATGCGGGGCCGGACGTACACGATCGGCGTGATGCTCCCGGACATCCGCAATCCGTTCTTCCCCGACATCCTCGACGGGCTGACCGAAGCCCTGCACGACACCGACTACCAGGTGCTGCTCGGCCCCGGCGGCTGCAACGACGAACCCGCGGAGGCGCGGGTCACCGAGGCGATGGTCGACCGCGGCATGGACGGCATGATCCTGGTCGCGCCGGTCTCCGCCCGGCCCCGCCTCGAACAGATCGCCCGTACCGTGCCGACGGTCGTCGTCGGTCCGCACGGGAACTCGGCCGTCTACGACACGGTCTCCGACGACGACACCCACGGCGCCGCGCTGGTCGTCGACCACCTCGTCGGCCTCGGGCACCGCCGTATCGCCCACATCGAACACGCCGAGACCGACCCGACCAGGCTGGCCGACATGCCCAACGCGATACGCGCACGGGGCTACCGGCGGGCGATGCGGGCCCACGGTCTCGGCGACGAGATCACCATCGCGTCCACCACGTACACCCAGGAAGGCGGCCTTCTCGGCGCGCGGCAGCTGCTGGCCGGGCCGCGGCGCCCCACCGCCGTCTTCGCCGGCGCGGACGTCGTCGCCCTCGGCGTACTCGAGGCACTCGACGAGGCGGGACTCTCCGTTCCCGGCGACATCTCCGTCGCCGGCTACGACAACACCACCATCGCCGCATTGCGGCCCATCTCGCTCACCAGCGTCGACCAGGCGGGCCGGCAGATCGGCGCCGAAGCGGCCCGGCTCCTGCTCAGCCGTATCGCGGACCCCGAGCGGGCCTCCACCCACGTCAAGCTCTCACCGACGCTCATCACCCGGCGTACGACGGCACCGCCTCCGGCCGTCTGAACACTCAGCGCCGGCGAGGGGTCGCGCCGGGCCGCGTGAGACCGGTCCGCCGCAGCCAGGTGCTGATGTCCCTGTCGGCTTGGCCGGCCTCTTCGCCCTGAACCGCCAGTCCTTCGGCGAAGACGGCGCCGCGGCAGGAGGCTGCGTAGTCGCGTGCGGTGGTGCCGAGGCCGCTCATGGCGTGGGTGGTGAAGGGGACCACGGTCTTGCCGGTGAAGTCGAGCTGTTCGGTGAAGGTCGTCATGATCATGGGCGCGCGGACGTTCCAGATGGGGCTGCCCAGCAGCACGGTGTCGTAGCCGTCCAGGTCGGGCAGGGAACCTTCGATGGCGGGACGGGCGTCGGCGTCCTGTTCGCGGACGTTGCGCCTCACGGTCGCGTCGTAGCCGGCCGGGTAGGGGTCGGCGGGTGTGATGCGGTGGAGGTCGCAGTCGATGAGGTCGCGGATCTTTCGCGCCACGATCTCGGTGTTGCCGACTTTCAGGGTGGTGCGCCCGCCGTAGTGGTAGTTCTCCCCGGCGCGCGAGAAGTAGGCGAGCAGCACCTTGCCGCGCGGCTTCCCGGGCGTCTTCGCACTCGATGAGGTCTGGCGCTCCTGAGGGTTCTCTTCGTCCTTCCCGGGCGAGCAGCTGGTGAGGTGCGGTGTGCTCATGGCGGTGATGCCTGTCAGCAGCGTGGCACGCAGGAGGGTTCGGCGCCTGGCGGTGGCGGGTTCCTGCTGGTTCATCGGAGGACTCACACGTCGAGGCGTCGCTTGGCGAGCCAGGAGACGACCTCGGGGTCGTGGTGGTCGAAGAACAGCGAGCCACCGGTGTCGAGGGTGGCGATCCGGGCCATCTGCTCGTCGGTGAGCTCAAAGCCGAAGACGTCGATGTTCTCCGCCATGCGCTCGGGCCGCACCGACTTGGGGATCGCGATGACGCCGCGCTGGGTCAGCCAGCGCAGCACGATCTGCGCGACCGACCTGTCGCACTCCTCGCCGATCTCAGCCAGCACCGGATGGGTGAACAGGCCGTTCCTGCCTTCGGCGAAGCCGCCCCAGGACTGGATCCGCACGCCGTGCGCGTGCATCAGGTCCTGGTAGCCGGCGCGCTGGAAGAAGGGGTGGGTCTCGATCTGGTTGACCGCCGGGGTGATCTCGTTGTTGACGATCAGGTCGATCAGCCGGTCGGGATAGAAGTTGGCGACGCCGATCGCCCTGGTCCCGCCCTCGCGGTTCAGCGCCTCCATGGCGCGCCACTGACCGTAGACGTCTCCGAAGGGCTGGTGCATCAGGTACAGGTCGAGGTGGTCCAGGCCCAGCTTGTTGAGCGAGGTCTCGAAGGCCCGCCTGGTGTTGTCCTCGGCCGGGGCGTCCTGAACCCACAGCTTGGTGGTGACGAACAGGTCCTCGCGGGCGATACCGCTGGACTTGATCGCGCGGCCCACGGCCTCCTCGTTGCCGTAGGCGGCGGCGGTGTCCAGCAGGCGGTAGCCGGCTGCGAGCGCGTCGGACACGGCGCGTTCGGTGTCCTCGGCGGGGATCTGGTAGACGCCGAAGCCGAGCAGCGGCATCGCGACGCCGTTGTTGAGGGTGGTGAACTGCATGAGCGGGTGTCCTTCGTGTCTTCGTGTGCGGGTCGGTGTCAGGGGCGGATGAGGGCCTTGAGGACCCGGCGGTCGGCCATGGCCCGGTAGGCGTCCGGCGTCTGGTCGAGGGTGAACGTCTGATCGAAGACGCGGCCCGGGGCGATCGTGCCGCCGAGGACGTCGGGCAGCAGCTGCTCGATGTAGGCACGGGCGGGGCTGGCGCCGCCGGTCAGAGTGATGTTGCGCATGAACTCGGCCGGGCCGATCGGCACCTGCTCGTACTGCGGGACGCCCAGGCGGCTGATGGTGCCGCCGTCCAGGACCGCGCCCAGCGCGGTGTCGAGGGCCTGGCGGGTGCCGACAGCCTCGATCACCTTGTCCACGCCGCCGGTCAGTTCCCGAATGCGGGCGATGCCCTCTTCCCCGCGCTCGGCGACGATGTCGGTGGCGCCGAATTCACGGCCCAGGTCGGTACGTGCTTCGTGGCGGCCCGCGAGGGCGATCCGCTCGGCGCCCAGCCGCTTTGCCGCGATCACCGCGCACAGGCCGACCGCGCCGTCTCCGACGACCAGGACCGCGTCCCCGCGGCCGACGCCGGCGGTGACAGCACCGTGGTGACCGGTGGTCATCACGTCCGACAGGGCCAGCAGGGAGGGCAGCAGCGCGGAGTCGGCGGCCACCGGCAGCTTCACCAGGGTGCCGTCCGCACAGGGGACGCGTACCGCCTCGCCCTGACCGCCGTCGACGCCGTCAAAGCCGTACCGGCCGCCGTTGCGGCACGAGATGTGCAGGCCCTTGGCGCAGTAGTCGCAGCTGTTGTCGCTGTAGGTGAACGGGGCGACGACCAGGTCGCCCGCCGTCAGGCCGGTCACGTCCGCACCGGTCTCCTCGACGACCCCGAGGAACTCGTGTCCCATGGGGCGGCCGGTGTCAGTGGCGGGCATCGCCCCGTAGGGCCACAGGTCGCTGCCGCACACGCAGGAGGCGAGCGTCCGGACGACGGCGTCGGTGGGCTGCACGATCTTCGGGTCGGGCCGGGCTTCGACGCGGACGTCTCCGGCTCCGTACATCACTGCTGCACGCATGGGGGTCACTGCTCCAAACGGGGGTGGGGCCGGACGGCGATCAGCGTTCGAGCATCTGCGCCTGGGCTTCGGTGTGGGTGTCGCCTGCGGCGGGCGGCAGGCTGGAGAGCCGGTCGAGCTGCTCGCTCGTCAGCGTGAGGGCGTCGGCGGTGGTGTTCTCCTCCACCCGGGTGACCCGCTTGGTGCCGGGGATCGGGGCGATGTCGTCGCCCTGGGCGAGCAGCCAGGCCAGCGCCACCTGCGCGGGAGTGGCGCCGACCTCGGCGGCCAGGGCCTGCACCTCGTCGGCGATCTCCAGATTGCGCCGGAAGTTCTCACCGGTGAAGCGCGGATTGCCACGCCGGAAGTCGGAGTCGTCGAACTGGTCGGTGGAGCGGACGGTCCCCGTCAGGAAGCCGCGTCCGAGCGGGGAGAACGGCACCAGGCCGATGTTCAGCTCGCGCAGCACCGGCAGGACGCGGTCCTCGATGCCGCGCGTCCACAGCGAGTACTCCGACTGCACCGCGGTGACCGGCTGGACGGCGTGCGCACGGCGGATCGTGTCCGGGCCGGCCTCCGAGAGGCCGAAGGCGCGGACCTTGCCCTCGGCGATCAGCTCGCCGACGGCGCCGGCGGTCTCCTCGATGGGCGTGTTCGGATCCACCCGGTGCTGGTAGTACAGGTCGATGTGGTCGGTGTCCAGCCGCTTCAGGGAGCCCTCGACGGCCGTGCGGATGTTGGCCCGGCCGGAGTCCGGATTCCAGGCACCGGCACCGCCGTGCGAGACCAGGCCGAACTTCGTGGCCAGCACCACCTTGTCCCGGCGGCCCTTCAGCGCCTGCCCGAGCAGCTCCTCGTTGGTGTACGGGCCGTAGATCTCGGCGGTGTCGACGAGCGTGACACCGAGCTCCAGCGCCCGGTGCACCGTCCTGATCGACTCCGCGTCGTCGGTGCCGGAACCGGTGTAGCCGTGGGACATACCCATCGCACCCAGGCCGATCCGGGAAACCTCCAGGTCACGCAGCTTGATGTAGCGCATTTCGCCCTCTCCGGTCCATGGCGTCACCCGGTACTCCCACGCTCGCCCGACCAGCCGGGTCGTGCCTGTGGCGGCCCGGGTACCGACGCCCTTCTCCCCCACCTTCGCCCAGATCGCAGCCCTGTGGCAGGGCGGGCTCTTCGGGGGTAGTGACAGGGCTCCCCTCCCACCTGCACGCCAGGGCACCGGCGGGTGAGACTGGATGCATGGCATCCGACAGCGCGCACAGCGAGGGCGCCGAGCTGGGCCGCTACCTGCGCGCCCGCCGTACCCAGACCAGCCCCGACCGCGTCGGCCTCGCCGTCGGCACCGGCCTCCGCCGCACCCCTGGGCTGCGCCGCGAGGAGCTGGCCACCCTCGCCGGCATCAGCATCGACTACTACGTGCGCCTGGAGCGCGGCAAGGAGACCCGCCCCAGCCCCTCCGTCCTCGACGCGCTCGCCCGCGCCCTGCACATGGACGACCAGGAGCACCAGCACCTGCGCGAGCTCGCCGCCCGCGCCGCCCGCTACACCCCGGAACCGCCGCCCGCCCCGAGCCGGGTGGTGCGCCCCCATCTGAAGCTGCTGCTGGAGTCACTGCGCCCGAACCCGGCCTACGTCATCAGCCGCAGCATGGACATGCTGGCGTGGAACCCCGGCGGTCTCGCCCTCTACGCCGGGCTGGACGACTGGCCCGCCAAGCACCGCAACCTCGCCCGCTACCTCTTCCTCCACCCCGCGGCCCGGGATCTGTTCACCGACTGGGACCGGCAGATCACCGCCTGCGTCGCCCGCCTGCGCGCCACCGCCGGAACCGCCCCGGACGCCCCCGACCTCACCGGCCTGGTCGGCGAACTGCTGCTCAAGAGCCCCGACTTCGCCGGGCTCTGGGAGCGCTACGAAGTGACCGGGCGCAAGCCCGCACAGAAGACGTTCCAGCACCCGCAGGTCGGCCCGATCACCCTCACCTCGCAGTCACTGCAGGTGGAGGGCACCCCCGGCCAGCGCATCGGCGTCTACACCGCCGAACCCGGGACCCCCGACCACGACGCGATGCTCCTGCTCGACCTGACCGCGCCGCGGTCGCCCGGCACGGGTGCCGCCCGGCAGGACGCGACACGCCGCCACCGCTGATGTGGCGGTGTTACGCCGACATCGGCCGTTGCACCGTGATCGACTGCAGCAGGCCCACCGCGATCCACACCGCGAACATCGAGGAGCCGCCGTACGACACGAACGGGAGGGGCAGGCCCGCCACCGGCATGATGCCCAGGGTCATGCCGATGTTCTCGAAGGCCTGGAAGGCCAGCCACGCGACGATGCCCGCGGCCACGACCGTGCCGTAGAGGTCGCTCGCGTCGAGCGCGATCCGGCACGCGCGCCACAGGATCAGGCCCAGCAGGACCAGGATGAGGCCCGCGCCCACGAAGCCGAGTTCCTCGCCCGCGACCGTGAAGATGAAGTCCGTCTGCTGTTCGGGGACGAACTGGCCCGTCGTCTGGCTGCCCTGGCCGAGGCCCGTGCCGAGGAGGCCGCCGCCGCCGATGGCGATGCGGGCCTGGTTGGTGTTGTAGCCGACGCCCGCCGGGTCGAGGGCCGGGTTGGCGAAGGCCGCGAAGCGGTTGACCTGGTACTCGTCGAGCATGCCGAGGGAGACGACGAGGACCGCGCCGCCGACGCCCGCGCCGATGAGGCCGAGCACCCAGCGGTTGGAGGCGCCGGAGGCCATCAGCACGCCGAGGATGATGACCGTGATGACCATGACCGAGCCGAGGTCCGGCATCAGCATGATGATGCCGATCGGCACGGCCGCCAGCAGCAGCGCCTGCAGCACCGTGCGGTGGTCGGGGTGCGGGCGGTCGCCCGCGTCCACCCGGGCGGAGAGGATCATCGCCATCCCCAGGATGACGGTGATCTTGCAGAACTCCGCGGGCTGCAGGCTGAAGCCCCCGCCGAGGTGCAGCCACGCCCGCTGGCCGTTGATGGTCGCGCCGAGCGGGGTGAGCACCATCAGCGCGAGCACCAGCGACACGGCGTACAGGACCGGGACCGCGCCGCGCAGGGTGCGGTGGCCGAGCCACATCGTGGCGGCCATCAGCGCGATCCCGACGAGGGTGACCAGGATGTGCTTGGTGACGAAGGCGTACGGGTCGTCCCCGACGAGTTCCTCACGGTTGCGCGTCGCCGACCACACCAGCGCCGAGCCGATCACCACCAGCGCCAGCGCGGCGGACATCAGCGTCCAGTCCATCCGCCGCACCAGCGAGTCGGGCGCCGTCAGCCGCGACCACGTGCCCTGTTCGGGCCGGTAGCGGCGTACGTAGAAGGAGTCCGAGGAGGAGGAGACCGTCATGGGCCGAGCACCGTCCCGTCCGCGGAGATCTTCGGCAGTGCCTTCTGGGGCTTGGCCAGCAGCGCCTTCTTCGGGTTGATGGTGCCGTCCTCGGCCACGCCGTACAGCGCGTTGTACACCGCGCGCACCGCGGGCGCGGAGGCGCCGGAGCCGGTGCCGCCCTGGGAGATCGTCATGACGATCGTGTAGTCCTTGGTGTACGTCGCGAACCAGGACGTCGTCTGCTTGCCGTAGACCTCGGCCGTACCGGTCTTCGCGTGCATCGGGATCTTGTCCTGCGGCCAGCCCACGAACCGCCAGGCGGCCGTACCGCGGGTGGCGACGCCGGCGAGGGCCTCGTCCATCTCCTTGAACGTCTTCTTGTCGATGGGCAGCTTGCCGTGCGACTTCGGCTTGATCGGCGTGACCGTCTTGCCGTCGGGGCTGATGACGGCCTTGCCGATGAGCGGGTCGTACAGGGTGCCGCCGTTGGCGATCGCCCCGTAGATGACGGCCATCTGGATCGGCGTGACGAGGGTGTCGCCCTGTCCGATGGAGAAGTTGACGGAGTCACCGGCGCGCATCTTCATGCCCTCGAGGCAGTTCTCGTAGCTGAGCCGCTGGACGTAGTCGCCGTCCTTCTTGCCGTACTTGCACCAGGCGTCCTTGTTGGCGCGCCAGAAGTCCCGCTTCCACTGGCGGTCGGGGACGCGGCCGGAGACCTCGTTGGGGAGGTCGATGCCGGTCTCCTCGCCGAGGCCGAACTGGTGGGCGGTCTTGTAGAACCAGTCCTTGGCGTTCTTCTTCGGGTTGTTGCCGCCGTCCCGCAGCCACTGCTCGTGCGCGAGCCGGTAGAAGACGGTGTCGCAGGAGACCTCCAGGGCCTGGCCGAGGGAGATGCCGCCGTGGCTCTGCGACTCGAAGTTCTTGAAGACCTGGCCGCCGATGGCGTACGAGCTGGAGCAGTTGTACGGGCCCTTGAAGGAGTAGCCGGCGTTCACCGCGGCGGCGGTCGGGATGACCTTGAAGATGGAGCCGGGCGCCGCCTGGCCCTGGATGGCCCGGTTGAGCAGCGGGTAGTTGGCGCTCTTGCCGGTGAGCTTCTTGTACTGCTTCTCGTTGATGCCGCCGACCCAGACGTTCGGGTCGTAGTCCGGGTTGGAGGCCATGGCCACGACCCGGCCGGTCTTGGCCTCCATCACGACGATGGCGCCGGCGTCGGCCTCGTACTGCCGCTCGGTGTTGCGGTCCCACTGCTTGCGGGCCTCCACCATGGCCTTCTGCAGCTCGCGCTCGGCGATGGCCTGGACCCGGGAGTCGATGCTGGTGACGAGGGTGGAGCCGGAGATGCCGGGCTGCCCCTCGGCCTCTCCTATCACCCGCCCGAGCTTGTCGACCTGGTACCGGCGCACGCCGGCCTGGCCGCGCAGCTCCTTGTCGTACGTCCGCTCGATGCCGGAGCGGCCGATCTGGTCGGTGCGCAGGAAGGGGCTCTTGCTGTCCTCGGCCTGCTGGATCTCCTCGTCCGTGACGGGCGAGAGATAGCCGAGGACCTGCGAGGTCGTCGCCCCGCCGGGGGCGGCGTAGCGGCGTACGGCGGTGGGCTCGGCGGAGATGCCGGGGAAGTCCTCCTGGCGCTCGCGGATCTGCAGCGCCTGGCGGGCGGTGGCCTCGTCGGTGATCGGGATGGGCTGGTACGGGGAGCCGTTCCAGCAGGGCTTGGGCGTCTCGGAGTCGCAGAGCCGGACGCGGTTCCGCACCTCCTTCGGATCCATGCCGAGCACGCCCGCGAGCCGGGTGAGGACGGCCGCGCCGTCGTCGTCCATCTTCATCAGCGCGGTACGGGAGGCGGAGACGACGAGACGGGTCTCGTTGTCGGCCAGGGGTACGCCGCGGGCGTCGAGGATCGCGCCGCGTACGGCGGGCTCGATGACCTGCTGCACGTGGTTGCCGTTGGCCTGGTCCTCGTACTCCTCGCCGTTGCGGATCTGCAGGTACCACAGGCGGCCGCCGAGGGTGAGGAGCAGCGACAGCACGAGGACCTGGATGGCCATCAGGCGGATGGTCACGCGCTGGCTGCGGCCGGTGGCGGGAATGTTGGTCATCGGCGGGCCCCTCCCCCGGGGTTGTTCGTGTCCGTCGGCCTCACAGCCGTTTGACCCCCTTGATCCGGCCCACCTTGACGTTCGACGACGAGCGTCTGCCGCTCAGCAGGCCGGAGCGCTGGCGGCCGATGAGGCCGCTGCCGCGGCGGGTGCGCAGCAGTCCGCCGCGCGAGGCGCTGCCCGAGGCCAGCCAGCGGTACGCCGCCTCCCGGGACGCCGTGCCGACCGCCGGGTCGGCGCTCTCCCCGGTGACCTCGCGTTCGCCGCGCCGGGCCAGGGCCATCACCAGCGGGATGGTGAACGGGGCGAGCAGCAGGTCGTACAGCGTCGCCGTGAAGATGAGGCTGCCCAGGCCCACGCCGCGCGCGGCGCCGTCGCTGACCAGGGCGCCGACGCCCGCGTACAGCACCGTGGAGCTGACCGCGGCCCCGGCCACCACGAACAGCGGGCCGGTGGCGGACTTGACCTGGCCCTTCTCGGGCTTGATGAGGCCGGCGAAGTAGCCGATGACGGCGAGCACCATGGCGTACCGGCCGACGGCGTGGTCGGCGGGCGGCGCGATATCGGCGAGCAGCCCCGCGCCGAAACCGACGAGGGCGCCGCCCACATGCCCGTAGACCAGGGCCAGGCCGAGTACGACCAGCAGCATCAGGTCCGGGACGGCGCCCGGCAGATGGAGCCGGGCCAGCACGCTGACCTGGACGACCAGGGCGACGACGATCAGGGCGCTGGACAGCAGCACTCGGTTCAGGCGCATGGTCAGTTCCCGTCGTCTTGCTGGGCCGCTGCTTCGTCGGGGTTGGCAACCGCGTTCGGGTCCGCGCCCGCGGCGTTCGGATCGGTGCCGGCCGCCTGGTCGCCCTCGGCCACCTGGCCCTCGACGCCCTCCTGGCCCTCGGGCTTCGGCGTGACCGTGACGGTCACCGTGGGGATCGGGGTGGGCTGGGGCTTGGGCGGCAGCACCGTGTCGCGCGGGTCCTTGCGCGGGGGTTCGACGACGACACCGACGATGTCGAGCCGGGTGAAGGACGCGAACGGCTCGACGTAGACCGTACGGGTCAGATCGCCGCGGTTGGCCTCGACGCGGACCACCTTGCCGATCGGCACGCCGGCCACGAACGGCCGGCCCGCCTCGGAGCCGAAGGTGACCATCCGGTCGCCCTTCTTCACCTTGGCCTTGCCGTTGAGCAGCTGCACCTGCAGCGGGCGGTCGCCCTGGCCGGTGGCGAAGCCCAGCTCGCTGGTCTTCTCCAGCCGGGTGCCGACGGTGAAGTCGGGGTCGTTGGCCAGCAGTACGGTCGCGGTCGTCGGTCCGACGGTGGTGACCCGCCCGACCAGGCCGTCGCCGTTGAGGACGGTCATGTCGCGCCTGATGCCGTCGCGCGAACCGGCGTCGATGGTCACCGTCCAGTTCAGGCCCTGGGCCGCTCCTATGGCGATGACCTGGGCGCCCTTGATGCCGTACTGGCCGGCGCCGGCCGTCTTCAGCAGCTTGTCCAGCTCGGCGGCGCGGGCGCGGTTGCGGTCGTCGCTGCCGAGGCGCTGGCGCAGCTCGGCGTTCTCCCGCTCCAGTTCGCTGATCCTGCTGTGCCGGTCGCCCGAGTCCCGCACCGCCTCTATGGCGTTGCCGACCGGGTCGACCACCGTCGCCACCCCGTTCTCGACCGGCCCGAAGGCCGCGGCGGCGCCGCGCTTCGCGTTGTCGAGCGGCGACTGCTCCCCACCCCTGATGTCCACCGTGATCAGTACGAACGCGATGGTGACCAGCAGTAGCAGCAGCAGCCGGCTCTCCCGTGTGTCCCTCACGAGCCGTCCTCAGTCCGTCCCTTGTTCCCGCCTGAGCCCCGGTACCCCCGGCCTGCCTAACGACGCGGCTGGGCGTCCAGCACCTGCTGCAGCGCCTCGAACTCCTCGACGCACTTGCCGGAGCCGAGCGCCACGGAGTCCAGGGGGTCCTCCGCGATGTGGATGGGCATGCCGGTCTCGTGCCGCAGCCGCTCGTCCAGGCCGCGCAGCATCGCGCCGCCGCCGGTGAGGACGATGCCGCGGTCCATGATGTCGCCTGACAGCTCCGGCGGGCACTTGTCGAGGGTGGTCTTCACGGCGTCCACGATCGCGTTGACGGGCTCCTCCATGGCCTTGCGGACCTCGGCGGAGGAGATCACGACGGTCTTCGGCAGACCGCTGACGAGATCGCGGCCGCGGATCTCGGTGTGCTCCTCCTTGTCCGTCTCGTACGCCGAACCGATGGTGATCTTGATGTTCTCGGCGGTGCGCTCGCCCAGCAGGAGGCTGTACTCCTTCTTGATGTGCTGGATGATCGCGTTGTCGAGCTCGTCGCCGGCGACCCGGATGGACTGTGCCGTGACGATTCCGCCGAGCGAGATCACGGCGACCTCGGTCGTGCCGCCGCCGATGTCGACGACCATGTTGCCGGTCGCCTCGTGGACGGGCAGGCCCGAGCCGATCGCCGCGGCCATGGGCTCCTCGATGATGTGCACCTGGCGGGCGCCGGCCTGCGTCGACGCCTCGATGACGGCGCGGCGTTCAACGCCGGTGATGCCGGAGGGGACGCAGACGACCACACGGGGGCGGGCGAGGTAGCGCCGCTTGTGGATCTTCAGGATGAAGTAGCGCAGCATGCGCTCGGTGATCTCGAAGTCGGCGATGACGCCGTCCTTCAGCGGGCGTACGGCGACGATGTTGCCGGGGGTCCGGCCGATCATCTTCTTCGCCTCGGCGCCCACGGCCAGAATGCCGCCGGTGTTGGTGTTGATCGCCACCACCGACGGCTCGTTGAGCACGATCCCCCGGCCTCTGACGTACACCAGCGTGTTGGCCGTCCCGAGGTCGACTGCCATGTCACGGCCGATGAACGACATGTTGCTCATGGGATACGTCTAGCCTTCCGAGCGTGTGCGAGGGGGGACGGGGCAGGGCGGCTCAGCGGCCCCCCGGCGGTTGTGTGGCGGCGGGACTCGTGCGGTGGGGACCATCGTAGTCTTGCCGAGCGCGCTCGGCAGCGAGGGTGTCTCCGCCAAATTCCGTACGTGTCGGGGTGTCGCCTTCCCTCGAACGGCCTCCCCATGCGTGGGGGCGGCGGTGGGTTTCCGCCGCCCCAGGTGAGTAGTCGTCAGCTCATAACACCAGGTCAGGCCTCCGGGCCTGGTGTTGCCCGGCGGGCGCTCGGCGGTCGCCTCCGGCGGGGGTTGCGGGGCGGCCAGATCCGCCTCCCCTGCGGGGGCCGTTCAGGGGACGCCATGCGGTCCGCCTGCGGCGGGCACCGCTTGTGGTTGCGTTCCCGTCCGAAGGCTGCGGTCCGGCTGCGCCGGGGCGCTGCCGGGTCACCGTCCGACGCCTGCGGCGGGCGCCGCTTGTGGTTGCGTTCCCAGCCGATGGCTGCGGTTCGGCTGCGCCCACCCGTGCCGCCCAGCGGCACGACTGCCCGCAGCCTGCGGTGCCGCCTCGGGCGCGAGGGCTGCCGGGTCACCGTCCGACGCCTGCGGCGGCCGTCGCCTGTGGTCCCGTACCCAGCCGAAGGCTGCGGTTCGGCTGCGCCCACCCTCCCCCAAGCTCTCAGCTCCGCTTCGCTCCGTTCGAGCAGGGGGCACCCCCATCGCCCAGCGGCACGACTGCCCGCAGCCTGCGGTGCCGCCGCGTACGAGGTCGGCGGCCATCCCCTCGACGGTGAGCGGGGAGTACGGCAGCAGCCCGGGCGCCGCCTCGGCCGCCGCGCTCTCGTCGGCGTA
>NZ_JBFAXR010000055.1:0-53815 GCF_040680895.1 Streptomyces sp. NPDC051940
CCCCGCCGACGTTCGACCCGGGGCCTGGGAGGGCCGCCGTCTGCGGGGCCTGCTCCCGCCCCAGCCGCCGGCAGCGGTGCGGCCGCACCGCCTCGCAGCGATGCGCGTCCTGCACCATCCAGGGGACACGAGCACACCCCTCGCCCCGCCGACGTTCGACCCGGGGCCTGGGAGGGCCGCCGTCTGCGGGGCCTGCTCCCGCCCCAGCCGCCGGCAGCGGTGCGGCCGCACCGCCTCGTAGCGATGCGCGTCCTGCACCATCCAGGGGACACGAGCACACCCCTCGCCCCGCCGACGTTCGACTGGGGCCCGGGGGCGCTGTCGTCTGCGGGGCCGCTGCCCCCGCCCGTGCCGCCCCCTGGGCGGCCCAGCCGCCCGCAGCGGTGCAGCCTCGCCGTCGCGCGGCGTTGCGCGGGACGCCGCGCAGCGTTGCGGCTGCATCGCCGCACGGTGCTGTACGGGACGCCGCGCGGCGTTGTGGCTGCGCCCGTCGCGCGGCGTCGCGTGGGGCGCCGTGCGGCGTTGTGGCACGGGCGGGGCGGAGCCCCCGCCCCGTGGGTGGGGGCTCCGCCCCGTGGGTGGGGGCTTGGGGCGTCAGTGGGCGCCGGCGCCTGAGAGGGAGCGGACTTCTAGTTCTGCGTACTTTTCGCCGTCCGGGTCCTCCGGGGGCGACAGTCGCGAGCCGAGCCAGCCGAGGGCGAAGCCCGCCGGGATCGATACCAGGCCCGGGTTCTCCAGCGGGAACCAGTGGAAGTCCAGACCGGGGAACATCGACGTGGGCCGCCCCGAGACCACCGGCGAGAACAGCACCAGCAGGACCGACACCGCCAGCCCGCCGTAGATCGCGCACAGCGCGCCCCGCGTCGTGAAACCGGGCCAGAAGAGGCTGTACAGGATCGCCGGCAGGTTCGCGGAGGCCGCGACCGCGAAGGCGAGCGCGACGAGCCCCGCGACGTTGAGCTTCCCGGCGAAGATGCCGAGGAAGACGGCGACCGCCCCGATGCACACCGCCGACAGCCGCGCCGCGGCGACCTCCTGCCGCTCCGTGGCCCGCCCGCGCTTGATCACGTTGGCGTAGATGTCGTGCGCGAAGGACGACGACGAGGCGAGCGTGAGACCCGCGACGACCGCGAGGATCGTCGCGAAGGCGACCGCGGAGATCACCGCGAGCAGGATCGCCCCGCCGGAGGACCCCGCTCCCCCACCCAGATGCCACGCGAGCAGCGGCGCCGCGGTGTTGCCGGCCGGGTTGGAGGCGGTGATCTCCGCCTTGGAGATGAGCGCCGCGGCGCCGAAGCCCAGCGCGATGGTCATCAGGTAGAAGCCGCCGATGATGCCGATCGCCCAGTTCACCGACGTACGGGCGGCCTTGGCCGAGGGCACGGTGTAGAAGCGGATGAGGATGTGCGGCAGACCGGCCGTGCCGAGGACGAGGGCGAGCCCCAGGGAGATGAAGTCGACCTTCGACAGGGCCGTGGCGCCGTACTTCTGCCCCGGCTCCAGGAACGCCGCCCCCTGGCCGCTGTTGGCCGCGGCGGCGTCGAGCAGCGCGGTGACGCTCCACCCGAAACGGTTGAAGACCAGCACGGTCAGCAGCAGCGCCCCGGCGATCAGCAGCCCCGCCTTGACGATCTGCACCCAGGTGGTGCCCTTCATCCCGCCGACCGTGACGTAAAGGATCATGATGAGCCCGACCAGGACGACGATCAGGTTCTTCCCGGTGTCGCTGGTGATGCCGAGCAGCAGCGCGACGAGCGCGCCCGCACCGACCATCTGGGCGAGCAGGTAGAAGATCGAGACGACGATGGTCGAGACACCGGCCGCGGTGCGGACCGGCCGCTGGCGCATCCGGTACGCCAGGACGTCGCCCATCGTGAACCGCCCCGAGTTGCGCAGCGGTTCGGCGACCAGCAGCAGCGCCACCAGCCACGCCACCAGGAACCCGATCGAGTACAGGAAGCCGTCGTAGCCGTACAGCGCGATCGCGCCCGCGATGCCCAGGAAGGACGCGGCCGACATGTAGTCGCCGGAGATCGCCAGCCCGTTCTGGAAACCGGTGAACGACCGCCCGCCCGCGTAGAAGTCCGTCGCGTCCTTCGTGCTGCGCCCCGCCCACACGGTGATGGCCAGCGTCGCCAGCACGAAGAGGCCGAACAGTCCGATGATCAGTGGACGGTGCTCCTGCGCCTGTACGGCGAGGGGTACGCCGGGGCGGCTCACGCGTCTGCCTCCAGCCGGCTCCTGAGCGCCTCGGCCCGCGGGTCGATCTGCGCGGCGGCGTGCCGGGAGTACCACCAGGCGATGAGGAAGGTCGTCGCGAACTGGGCGACGCCCAGCACGAACGCGACGTTGAGGCCGCCGGGGACCTGGCGGCCCATCAGGCCGCCCGCGTAGCACGACAGCAGGACGTACAGCAGGTACCAGGTGACGAAGGCGACCGTCACGGGGAACGCGAACGAGCGGTGCGCGCGCCGCAGTCCGGCGAACTCGGCGCTCCTCTGCACATTCGTGAAGCGACCCGCCCGCTGCTGCCGGGGGATCCCGGCGGCGCCGGGAGCGGTGCTCTCGTGCGGTGACGGCGGTGGTGGTGCGGTGGCCACGATGACTCCTGGTGCGTGGGCGTGTGGAGCGGGAGGAGGTATCCGGCTTATTGCGACCTGGGTCACATGTGCCGTTTGGCGCATGGTACAAATGCGCCGCCTGTGGCTGCTGGTCCTGACACGGTGAATACGGCGCCAAGTGGCGTATTGATCGGGGGCGATGATCGGGATAGCTTCCGTTGCCATGTCCCCGACCGCGACCTCGCCACATCCGACAGCGGGCTCCGCCCGCGGGCCGGTCGGACTCAACGATGAGCTGGAGACCCTATGACTCATCCCGGTTCCAGACAGAAGCGTCTGCTCGCCGCCTCCATCGGGCTGGCGCTCACGGCGACGGTCGGGTTCCTGCCCGGCGTCGCCGCGGCCACCGAGACAGCCAGCACCAACCCCGCAGGCAGCTCCAACGGGCAGACACTCACCTATGTGGTGAACACCGGAACGGACGCGGCGACCCTGGACCGGGTCCGGGCGGCGATAGCCGCGGCGTCCGGATCCGTCGTCATCACGTACGACAAGATCGGCGTGATCGTCGCCCATTCGGCGAATCCCAGCTTCGGCGCGCAGCTACGGCGTGTCCCCGGTGTCGACTCGGCCGGTGCCACCCGCACCGCGCCGCTGCGCCCGCAGACGACCACCCAGGTCGGCGCGCCGCAGCGGGTCGAGCCCGCCGCCGGCGCCGCGTCCACCGCGGCCGACGGGGCGGAGCCGCTCGAGGCCGAGCAGTGGGATCTGCGGGCCATCAAGGCCGACCAGGCGCACAAGATATCCACCGGCAGCCAGAGCGTCACCGTGGCGGTCGTGGACACCGGCGTGGACGACACCCACCCGGACCTGGCGGCCAACTTCTCCGCGTCCCAGTCGGCGAACTGCGTCGGCGGCGTCGCCGACACCAGCTTCGGCGCCTGGCGTCCGGACAGCGCCAAGAACGACTACCACGGCACCCATGTGGCCGGTGAGATCGCCGCCGCCCGCAACGGCATCGGCGTCGCCGGTGTCGCCCCGGGGGTGAAGGTCGCCGGCATCCGCGTCAGCGAGAAGAAGACCGCGCTGTTCTTCCCGGAGGCCGTGGTCTGTGCCTACGTCTTCGCGGCCGACCACGGCGTGGAGATCACCAACAACAGCTACTACATCGACCCGTGGCTCTACAACTGCATGGACGACCCCGACCAGCGGGCCATCGTCGACGCGGTCGACCGGGCCTCCAGGTACGCACAGGGCAAGGGCGTGCTGCATCTGGCGTCGGCGGGCAACTCCAACGACGACCTGGACTCGGACGCGCTGCTGGACGAGTCCAGCCCGGACGACTCCACGGCGTACCCGCGGACCGTCAACCCGCACGAGTGCTTCGACATCCCGACGCAGCTGCCCGGTGTCGTGACGGTCAGCGCGACCGGGGTGAAGAACCTCAAGTCGTACTACTCCAGCTACGGTCTCGGGGTCATCGACGTCGCCGCGCCCGGCGGCGACCGCTACCAGATCCCCGACACCCCGTCGGCCAACGGCCGGATCCTGTCGACGATGCCCGGCGGCGGCTACGCCTACCTGCAGGGCACCTCGATGGCCAGCCCGCACGCGGCGGGCGTCGCGGCCCTGATCAAGAGCAAGCACCCGGAGCTGACACCCGAGCAGCTCCAGGCGGCGCTCAAGGCGCAGGCCGACAACGAGGCGTGCCCGGCGTTCTACGACCCGGACGGCAACGGCGTCGAGGACTCGACGTGCGTCGGTCCGGCCGCGGACAACGGCTTCTACGGCGACGGCATCGTGGACGCCCTCGACGCGGTCACCAAGTAGCGGCCCCGGGGCCCGTCCTCAGGAACCTGTGGCCGGGCCCTCGGTCTCACGGATGGTGTGCTGCCGCTGCAGCACACCATCCGTGAGCAGGTACTGGGCGGCGAGATAGGTGAGCATCACCCAGAACGACGCCGCCGGCAGCTGCGGCCAGTCCGCGAGGTCGGTGGCGATCAGGGTGTCGGACAGCAGGAACAGCGCGCCGCCCACGGCGGTGTTGCGGTTGACGCCGGTGGCGCAGCAGGCCATGGCGGCGAGCAGCAGGCTGTAGACGGCGACCGGGACGCGGAGTCCGGCGTCCAGCCCGCCCCACAGGGCGGCGATCAGGGCGGCCCACACGGCGGCGTACACGAGGACGGCGCGAAGCGCGGGGCGGACCCGGAACAGCAGCAGGTAGCAGACGTGTCCGGCGGCGAAGAAGCCCATGCCGACGAGGAACTGCACGGTGGAGCCGAACTGCAGCAGCACGTCGCCGCCCCAGCCGCAGAGCAGCGCGACCGTCAGCAGGCGCGGCGCCTTGCGGGCCGCCGCGTACGCCGCGAGGAGGGGCATCAGCAGCGGCTTGGTGAGGTTGTCGAGCCAGCCGACGCCTATGAGTACGGCGACGAGGTGGACGGCGGCCACGGCGGCGAACGTCCGCAGCAGAGGCCGGGGCCGGGGCATGATGTCCGCCCATGCCGGACCGCGGCTGATGGTGCTCATCGTGCGCCTTCCCCTCTCGCACCCCGCGCCTCGGACGGCTCGGCGTGCACCGAACAATAGCTTCCGCTACGGGGGCCCGGCGGCGGGGTGCGGAGAAACCCTCCGAGGCCGCCGAAGCCCCCGGCTCACGCCCGGATCCCGGCCGCCGCCCCAGCCGCCTCCCCAGGTACCGGCACCGGCCGCTCCGGCTCCCATCCCGGGCCGCGGAGGACGCGCCCCGCCCGCTCCCGCCAGCCGCGCGCCGCGCGCACGTCGCGGGCGATCGCGGCGTACTCGTGGGTGGCGACCCGCAGCGGGTTGTACGTCGCGATGTTCTTCGTCAGCCCGTACGCGCAACGCTCGGTCTCCGGCGCGAACGAGCCGAAGAGCCGGTCCCAGACGATGAGGATGCCGCCGAAGTTGCGGTCCAGGTAGCCGCCCTGGGAGGCGTGGTGGACGCGGTGGTGCGAGGGGGTGTTGAAGACGAACTCGTACGGCCGGGGCAGCTTCCCGATCCGCTCGGTGTGGATCCAGAACTGGTAGACGAGGTTGACCGAGGAGCAGAAGGCCAGCGCCGCCGGATGCACGCCGCAGACGATGAGCGGCAGGTAGAACGGCCAGGAGGTGGCGCTCGTCCACGGCTGGCGCAGGGCGGTGGAGAGGTTGAACTTCCGGCTGGAGTGGTGGACCACGTGGGAGGCCCACAGCAGCCGGATCACATGGTGCCCCCGGTGGGACCAGTAGTAGAAGAAGTCCTGGCCGAGCAGCATCAGCAGCACGGACCACCAGGTGACGTCGATCCGCAGCGGGGTCGCCTCGTAGAGGGCCGAGTAGACGGCGATCGCGGGGATCTTCCACAGCAGGTCGGTGAAGAGGCTGCCGAGCCCCATGGTGATGCTGGCGGCGGCGTCCCTGGTCTCGTACCCGGCGGCGTCGTCGTCGGGATGCAGCCGGTAGCTGACGACCTCGACGATCGTCAGCAGGATGAAGGCCGGTATGGACCACAGGACCACGTCGGGCAGATCAGGCACGGGCATGGGCCGCACAGTAAGGCCGACGCGGCGGCTCCGGCTAGAGGGCTGACCTCCGGTTTTACGCAGCCAGGGCCGACCGCGTGTCCGGATGTGACGCAAGCCCGTCATTGCGGTCACCGGTGCCGGGCCGGAGGATGGACGCATGCCCCAGAACCCCGTCCGCCGGATCGTGATCGCGGTCTTCCCCGACGTCGACCTGCTCGACGTCACGGGGCCGGCCGAGGTCTTCGCACTGGCCAACCGGGAGACCGGCGGTAGCGCCGGCTACCGGGTGGAGCTGGCCGGACCCGGTCCGGCGGGCGGGGCCGTCACCACCTCAGCGGGCGTGCGTGTGGTCACCGACCTGGCCTTCGCCGAGGTCGGTACCGGCGTGGACACGCTGCTGGTGCCCGGCGCCGTCGACCTGGAGCCGGCCGGCCCGCGGGCCCGCGTCGACGCCGGGGTCGTGGACTGGGTACGGGCCACCGCGCCCGGCGCGCGGCGGATCGCGTCGGTGTGCGTGGGCGCGCATCTGCTGGCCGCCGCCGGGCTGCTCGACGGGCGGACGGCGACCACGCACTGGTCGACGGCCGGGCAACTGGCCGCCGACCATCCGCGGGTCACGGTCGACCCGGACCCGATCTTCGTCCGCTCGGGGCGGGTGTGGACCGGGGCGGGGATCAGCGCCTGTCTGGATCTGGCGCTCGCCCTGGTGGCCGACGATCTGGGCGAGGAGACGGCGCTGGCGGTGGCCCGGCAGCTCGTCGTCTATCTGCGCCGGCAGGGCGGGCAGAGCCAGTTCAGCGTCCCGCTGAGCCGGCCGGCGTCCGCGCGCCGGGACATCGACGAGGTGCGGCTGTACGTCGGCGAGCATCTCGCGGCGGACCTGTCGGCGGCGGCGCTCGCGCAGCGGATGTCCCTGAGCGAGCGGCACTTCACCCGGGTCTTCAAACAGGAGACGGGCAGCACCCCGGCCGCCTATGTGGAGGCCCTGCGGGTGGAGGCGGCACGCCGGCTGCTGGAGACCACGGACCGCCCGCTGGAGGCCGTGGCCGAGGAGACGGGGCTGCGGTCGCTGGAGACGCTGCAGCGGGCGTTCCGGCGCCAGCTGGGCACCAGTCCGGCCGCGTACCGCCGCCGCTTCCGTACGGCGGTCTGACGGCCTGTCTTGTTCACGAAAGGGCGTGCCCTCGCGCCCCGTCGTGCCCTTTTTGTTCACTTATGGAAAGGAAACAGCACCATGACCACCCCTTCGCAGACCCTGCGTGACGTGTTCGGCCTCGACAACCGGCTGCCGGAGCTGGCCGGTTCGACGCTCGTCATGATCGACTTCCAGAACACCTACCGGCGGGGCGTGATGGCCCTGGACGGCGCCGAGCAGGCCCTGGCGGCCGGCGCCCGGCTGCTGGCCGCCGCCCGCGCCGCGGGCGCCGGGGTCGTACATGTCCTCAACGACAGCGGCGAGGGCACCCCGTACGACATCCGGGCCGAGATCGGCGCCATCAGCCCCGAGGTCGCGCCGGCGGCCGGTGAGCCGGTCGTGGTCAAGGAGTTCCCCGACTCCTTCGCCGGGACGGATCTGGAGAAGGTCCTGCGGGAGCTGGGCGCGGGCGAGGATCTGGTGCTGGCCGGGTTCATGACGCACATGTGCGTGGTCTTCACCGCCCACGGCGCCGTCACGCGCGGCTACCGCCCCACGGTCGTCGCCGAGGCCACCGCCACCCGCGCCCTGCCCGGACCGGACGGCACCACAGTCTCCGCCGCCGCGCTGCGGGACGCGGCGCTGGCCACCGTCGCCGACCGCTTCGGCCCGGTCGCGTCCCGGGTGGCGGACCTGACGGCGTGAAGACGTGCCGGGATCTGACGGCGTGAAGACCTGACGGCGCGATCCCGGTCACGCCACCCGTACCGCCGCCGGCTGTTTGCGTATGAACGCCGAGCGCAGCCGGTGGTACGGCTTGCCCGGGGTCCAGAAGTCGCGGCGCATCCGGGCCAGTTCACCCGACCGGTACCAGGCGAGCGGTTTGGTCTCCTCGTCCAGGGCGCGGCGGCGGCGCTTCTCGCGCAGCCGCGCGGGCAGATGCGGTGACCCGGCGACGGTGGCGGCGAGGGCGAGCACCTCGGCCGTGAACCCGGACGGGGTGGTGGGCAGCACGCAGTCCACCAGGCCGAGATGGCGGGCGCGGGCGGCGCTGACCGGGAGGGCCTCCTCGGTGAGCCGCCGCGCCTGCTCGCGGCCCACACGGCGGGGCAGGGTGTACGTCCAGTACTCGGAGCCGTACAGCCCCATCCGCCGGTAGTGCGGGTTGAGTACGGCGCCGCGCCGGCACCACACCTCGTCGGCGGCCAGCGCCAGCATCACGCCGCCGGCCGCGGCGTTGCCGCCGAGGGCGGCGACGGTGAGCCGGTCGCCGGTCGTCAGGACCGCCTCGACGAGGTCGTTCATGGCGTTGATGTTCTCCCAGGACTCCTGCGCCGGATCGGCGGCGGCCTCGATGACGCCGAGATGGATGCCGTTGGAGAAGAAGTCCCGGGCGCCGCCGAGCACGACGACCTTCGTCGGCCGCGCAAGCGCGTGCCGGTACGCCGCGAGCAGCCGCCTGCACTGGCCGGTGGACATCGCCCCGGCCGGGAAGGAGAAGCGGACGAGGCCGACGTCGCCCTCCTCCTGGTAGCGGATGTCGGTCCAGGTGCGGCGGCCGGCCGCGAGGTCGAGCCGGACGGGCACGGTGGGCAGCAGCCGGGCGCGGTCGCCCAGCGCGACGGTGGCCGGCTGCTTGAACGTCGGTTCGCCGCCGGCGCGTCGGCGCGGCCGCAGCTGCGTGACCCACACGGCGCCGTCCGCGGTGGCCCGGCAGACGGCGCCCGCCCGGCGGGCGACGAGCCGGCCGGGGCGGCCGGTGAGCTCGTCCTCCTCGTGGCCGCCGTAGAGGAAGTACTCGCGGCCGTCGATCTCGTCGAGCACGCCGGGCTGCGAGTCGGCCGCGCGCAGCTTGCGCAGCACCGTCGCGGTGGCGTCGTGGGCCCAGTCGATCCGGCGCAGCTCCTGCCGGAAGCGGGGGCGGGCCTCGCCGGTGACGTCGGGGCGGGAGTAGTCGAGGGGCTCGGGCGCGTACCCCCCGGAGGCGAAGCGGTCGACCGCCAGATGGACGGCCTCCATCGCCGCGTCGGCGACCTCGCCCCGGTACAGGTCGCTCTTGGACGCCTCCGCGGGCAGCGTGCACGCGGCGTTCGCCCAGACGTCCCCCGCGTCGAACTCCTCGGCCGCCTGCAGCACGGTCACCCCCCAGCGGTGCTCACCCCGTTCGATCGCCCAGTCCAGCGCCGACGGCCCCCGGTCGCCCATCGGCCCGGGGTGCACCACCAGGCACACCCGGCGCGCCCACAGCTCCTTCGGGATCGCCGTCCGGAGCATCGGTGCGACGATCAGGTGCGGGTCGAAGGTGCGCGCGGCGGCGCACAGCTCCTCGTCGGTGCCCGCCGGCTGGAGCCGTACGACGTGCCCGCGGTCGTGGAGTTCGGCGTCCACGCGCTGGGTGAGGCTGTTGTTGGCGCTGGCGATGAGCAGGATCCGCATCTGTCCTCCGGGCGGGTGTGAGCGCTCACCATTGGTGCACGGGTCGCCACATGGGGTGAGGGGAATTCCGGTTTCCGACCGGTCGGGCAAGTGTTTCCGCTATATGCGTTCGGGAGGCGGCAGGTGGATGCGTTCGGGAGCCGGCGGGCGCGGGTGCGCGAGCATGCTCGCGGCGGCCCGGAAATCTAACGGTTCCCCCAAGTCACTGATCAAAGCTGTGCGCTTCAGGGGGAGTTTCGCGCAGGTTCTTGCTAGCGTCACCGCCGCTTCGTACAAGCACTGGACCGTGAAGCGCCCCTCCCCCTACCCGTACAGGCAGCCTGGAGGCTCACCCTCATGTCCACTCTCGACCGCCGCCGCTTTCTCCAGCTGGCGGGCGGCACCGCCGCCTTCACCGCCCTCTCGGGCAGCATCGCCCGCGCGGCGTCCATCCCCGCGACCCGCAGCGCCGGCACCATCCAGGACGTCGAGCACATCGTCGTCCTGATGCAGGAGAACGAGTCCTTCGACCACTACCTCGGCACCCTGCGCGGCGTCCGCGGCTTCGGCGACCCGCGTCCCGTGGTGCTGTCGTCGACCGGCAAGACCGTCTTCCACCAGCCGGACGGCTCGAAGGAGGTGCTGCCGTTCCGGCCCGACGACACGGACCTCGGCAGCAAGTTCCTGCAGGGCCTGAACCACGACTGGTCCGGCGGCCAGGCCGCGTACAACGACGGCAAGTACGACCGCTGGATCCCGGCGAAGTCGGCCGCCACCATGTCGTACCTGAACCGCTCGGACATCCCCTTCCACCACGCCCTCGCCGACGCGTTCACCGTCTGCGACGCGTACCACTGCTCCTTCATCGGGGCGACGGACCCGAACCGCTACCACCTGTTCGCCGGCGGCATCGGCAACGACGGCTCCGGCGGCGGGCCCGTCCTCGGCAACGAGGAGCGCGGCTACGGCTGGCGGACCTACCCGGAGCGGCTGGAGGCCGCCGGGGTCTCCTGGAAGGTCTACCAGGACGTCGGCGACGGACTGGACGCCGCCGGCTCCTGGGGCTGGATCAGCGACGCGTACCGCGGCAACTACGGCGACAACTCGCTGCTGTACTTCAACAACTACCGGGGCGCCGCGCCCGGCGACCCGCTGTACGACAAGGCCCGCACCGGCACCGACGCCCGCAAGGGCGAGGGCTTCTTCGAGCAGCTGCGCGCGGACGTGCAGGCTGACCGGCTGCCGAAGGTGTCGTACGTCGTCTCCCCCGAGGCGTTCTCCGAGCACGCCAACTTCCCGCCGAACTACGGCGCCTGGTACATCGCGGGCGTGCTGGACGCGCTGACCTCCAACCCGGCCGTGTGGAGCAAGACGGCGCTGTTCATCACGTACGACGAGAACGACGGCTTCTTCGACCACGTCGTACCGCCGCTGCCGCCCGTCACGGCGGCGCACGGCGCCTCGACGGCGGACGCGTCGCTGGAGATCTACAACGGCGGCGTCGCCGGCTACACCAGGACCGGTCCGTACGGCTTCGGGCCGCGGGTGCCGATGTTCGTCGTCTCGCCCTGGTCGACGGGCGGCTACGTCTGCTCCGAGGTCTTCGACCACACCTCGGTCATCCGCTTCATGGAGCAGCGCTTCGGGGTGCACGAGCCGAACATCACCCCGTGGCGGCGGGCGGTGGCGGGCGACCTCACCTCGGCGTTCGACTTCTCGCTGCCGGACACCTCCGTCACCCCGCTGCCGGACACCTCCGGCTACGAGCCGCCGGACAACGACCGCCACCCCAGCTACCTCTTCGCCCAGCCGGCCGACCCGGCGATGCCCAAGCAGGAGCCGGGTTCGCGTCCGGCGCGCCCGCTGGCGTACGCGCCGGTGACGGACGGCCGACGGGCCTCGGGCGCGTTCACGGTGAGCTTCTCGGGCGGCGAGCGGGCCGGCGCCTGCTTCTACGTCACGTCCACGGGCCGCAAGCAGAACCCCCGCTCGTACACGGCGGAGGCCGGGAAGAGCATCTCGGGTTCCTGGGCGACGAAGGGCGCGTACGACATCTCCGCCTGGGGGCCGAACGGGTCGCTGGCCCGCTTCCGCGGCGGCTCGCTGGCGGCCGGGCCGGAGGTCACCGCCCGGCACGACGCGGCGACCGGCAACCTGACGCTGCACCTGGCGAACGACGGCTCCGCCGACCGCCACCTGACCCTCACCAACGCCTACGGCGGCGCCTCGCAGACGTTCACGGTGCGCGGCGGGGAGACGGTCACGCACGTGGTGGACCTGCGGGCCAGCGCGCGGTGGTTCGACGTGTCGGTGACGGACGAGGACGACGCGGCGTTCCTGCGGCGGTTCGCGGGCCACGTGGAGACGGGCGCGGCGGGCGTGAGCGACCCGGCGCTGATCACCGGGTGACTCCGGGCCCGGGCGGGAGGCGTACGCCACCTGCCGCCCGGGCTCCGCTCGTTCACCACACCCGTACACGCCCGCCCGGCGCGAAGACGGGCGACGTCGCGTCGGCCGGTGCCTTCTCCAGCGGCTCCGCGATCTCCGCCACCGTCGGCCCGACCCGCGCCGCGAGGGGCGCGAGCGCGTCGAGGTCGAAGCCGTACACCCGCGCCGCGTTGCCCCCGACCAGCGCCGCGACCTCCTCCCGGGGCAGCCCCGCGAAGGCGGTCCGCAGCCCCTCGCGCGTGTACGGGTACGTCCCCTCGTCGTGCGGGTAGTCGCTCCCCCACATGATCTTGTCGAGGCCGATCCGGTCGCGGAGCGGCACCTCATGCGGGCGCATGAAGCTCGCGCCGACGAAGCAGTTGTCCGCCCAGACCTCCGAGGGCCCCTTGCCCATCGCCTTCGCCAGGCCCGCGCCGAACTTCGACTCCGCGGTCGCCGCCCGGGAGGCCGCCGCGACGAGCCGCGAGTGGTAGTAGTCGAGCATGTCCAGGACCCCGGGGATCCACCCCGAGCCCTGCTCCGTCAGCACCAGCTTCAGCCCGGGATGGCGGCGGAAGGCGCCGCCGAAGATCAGGTGCCACAGGGCGCGGTGGGAGAACCACGTCGTCTCCACCATGAACACCGCCCGCGCCGCCGGCTCCTCCCCCAGCGGCGGCGAGGCCGACCCCGCGTGATGGTTGACGGGGACGCCGAGCTCCGCGCAGACCGCCCAGAGCGGGTCGTACGCCTGGGAGTACAGCTCGGGGAGGCCCGAGCCGGGCGGGGTGCCGGGGATGAGGACGCCGCCGGTGAGGCCGGCCGACACCGACCGGCGGACCTCCGCGACGGCCGCGTCCACGTCGTTGAGCAGGACCTGGAAGACGCCCGCCCGCCGCCCGGGCGCCGCCGCGCAGAAGTCGGCGAGCCAGCGGTTGTGGGCCCGCAGGCCCGCCCAGCGGCGGTCGAACTCCTCCGTCGTCGGCGCCGGGGCCATCAGGTTCCCGCTGGGGAAGAACGGCGGGATCGTGTTGGGGAACACGACCTCCGCGACGATGCCGTCCGCCTCCAGCTCCGCCAGCCGCCGCCCGGAGTCCCAGCTCCGGTCCGCCTCGGGCGCCATGAGGTCCTCGTACGGATTGACGTAGGCGGCCGCCCAGGCGTCGAAGTCGTCGTGGTGCGCGCGCTCCAGATACGGCTTGTAGTCCAGCAGGTCCGCGCCCGCGTGGCAGTCCGCGGAGATCACCGTGTAGCGGTCGGTTCCGGCGCTGCTCATGAGCTCACCCCCGTGAACGGGAAGTCGTGTCCGGTCAGCCAGTGCCGTCCGGTGTCGCGGGCGCGCCGCCAGGACTCCTCGACGGCGCTCTGGTCGTCGGGCTGGCCGAGGTCCGCCGGAGTGGGCCCGACGCGCGCGGCGACCGGTGCGAGGACCGCAGTGTCGAAGCCGAAGACCGCGGCCGCCGCCTCGCCCAGCATCCGGCGCGTCTCCGCCACCGGGATGTCGTGGAACGTGTCGCGCAGCCAGGTTCGCGTGTTGGGCCAGGTGCCCTCGGGGTGCGGGAAGTCGCTGCCCCACAGGATGTTGTCGACGCCGATCTCGTAGCGCTGCGCCAGCTCGCGGCGTTTGGTGTTGGTGGCGCAGATGAAGACGTTCCGGTCGAGGTACTCGTGCGGGGGCCGCTTCAGCTCGGAGAACGGTGAGAGCTTCTTGCCGCCGTGCGCGCCGAGGTAGAGGCGGTCCATGAACCACAGCAGGTTCGGCAGCCACCAGCAGCCCGACTCGGCGATCCCGAAGCGCAGCCCGGGGTGGCGTTCGAAGACGCCGGACCAGAGCAGGAACCACAGTGGGCGGGCCGGCCACCAGGTCACCTCGGAGACGTAGATGCCGAGGTGGTCGCCGTACTCGTGGCGGGGCGCGGCGCCGGAGTGGGTGATGACGGGCATCCCCGTCTCGGCGGCGGCCGCCCAGACGGGGTCGTAACGGCGGTCGTGATAAGGCGCTTTGTCGACCCACATCGCCGGGATCATCAGGGCGCCGAGCCCCTCGGACTTCGCCCGGTGGATCTCGGCGACGACGCGCGACGGCTCCGCCGTGATCGGCAGCAGCGCCACCCCGCAGTGGCGTTCGGGGGCGTGCGAGACGAACTCCGCCAGCCAGCGGTTGTGGGCCTGCGCGCCCGCCATGCCCAGCTCGGGGTCCTGGTCGCCGGACAGGCCGAGGCCCACCCCGAAGGGCGCCGCCGTCCGGCTGTCCACCGCGTCGGCGTCCGGGAAGACGACCTCGGCCGCCACCCCGTCGCCGTCGAGCTCCTTCAGCCGCTGGGCGGCGTCCCAGCCGCCGCGCAGGCCCTCCTCGTTGTCGGCGAACCACTTCTGCGCGAACGCCTCGTTGCGGATGCCGAGGCGGGTCATCTCCTCGCGCCGCTTCTCGCGCTGGCCGAGGAAGTCGTCGAACTGGCGGTGGAACCGGCTGTCGAGGTACGGCCGGTAGTCCTCGGTGGGCAGGCCGGCGTGGCAGTCCGAGGAGATGATCAGGTACGGGTCGGGCATGGGGACTCCCCTGTCAGTCCAGAATGAAGCTCTCGAGATACGCCGGGTTCTCCCGGCCGAGCATCGACCGGGCCCGCGCGCGGATCTGCGCGTCGCTGCGCTCGCTCGCCGGGAGCAGCCAGAAGCGGTCGGCGCGGATGCCGTCGACGACCTCCGCCGCGACGTCCTCCACGGGCGTGAAGACCACCTCCTGCCCCGCGTCCCGCATGGCCGCCTCCCAGGCGTCGAGGGTGCGGTACGGAGTGCGGCGGGGGCGGGACTTGGCGTAGCGCTCCGGGCGGTTGCGGTGGGACTCCCACAGGCCGGTGCGGAGCATGTGCGGGCCGGGGAAGAGGACGGAGGCGCCGACGGGCGCCCCTTCGGCGCGCAGATGGGCGTACAGCGACTCCGTCATCGTCACCACGGCCGCCTTCGTCACCGCGTAGACGGACGCCGTGGGCAGCGGGGCGATACCGCCGTCCCCCGACGAGGTGTTGACGACGTGGCCGGGCCCGCCGTCCGCGAGCATGCGCGGCAGGAAGCACTGGATGCCGTGGAAGACGCCCCAGACGTTGACGGCGAAGGCCCACTCCCAGTCCTTCGGGTCGTGCTGCCACATCCGCCCCTCGGCGCCGGAGCCGACGCCCGCGTTGTTGCACAGCACGTGGACCGCGCCGTAGGCGTCGTACGCGGCGTCCGCCAGGGCCTCGACGGAGGCGCGGTCGCTGACGTCCGTCTGCCGCGCCGTGACGTCGGCGCCCGCGGCCCGCAGTTCGTCGGCGGCCTTGCGCAGCGCGCCCTCCTCGACGTCCGCCAGCACGACCCGCAGCCCCTCGGCGGCGAAGCGCCGGGCGAGTGCGAGGCCGATGCCGCTCGCGGCGCCGGTGACGACGGCGGTCTGTCCGGCTGCCAGCTCCATCAGGCGTCACCGCCCACGGCCGGCGGCGCGTCGTGCACCTGCTGCGGGTCGTCGTAGCGCTGGTGGACGTACGGCAGCAGCGCCTGCGCGCTCACCCGCTCCACGACGCGGCCGCGCTGCTCGGTGGTCTTCTCGCCGACGGTGATCTCGAGCAGCCGGCGTACGGGCAGGTCGGCCACGGGGTCGTACATCGACTCGCGCAGGACGACGTCGCCGGTGACCGCCTCCAGCTTGCGGTACCGCTCGCGCCGTACGCAGTGCACGAGGAGCGGGTCGCCGTCGAAGCCGTCGCCGTCCACGGCGGGCAGGAACTTGAAGTAGAAGTCCGTCTTCTCCGTCTCCTCCGGCAGCGGCAGCTCCCCGTTGACCGCGCCGCGCACCTCGGTGAACGCGATGCCGTGCCGTCCCAGGCTCGCCCGTACGACGAGACCGTCCCGCTCCACCGCGACCTCGCCCAGCTTCTTCGGCTCGCCGAAGACCTCCCGCCCGCCGGTCAGAGCGCGCTCCGTGGTCATCGGCATGACCAGCGGATACCAGCCGGCCACCCCGCCGTGCTCGGCGGCCACGGCGAACGAGCCGGCGCCCAGGAGATGGCCGCCGGGCAGGTCGACCCGGCTGATGTTCACGCGGACCAGCGGCCGCTCGCCGGGTTTGAGGGGCGGCGGGAGCACCGCCGCGACGGCGTCCGGATCGCTCTCCCAGACGGCGACGACGCCCGTCGACCAGATGTCGGGCAGGGAGCTCGCGCGTCGGCGCGCCGTCCTGATCTCGCCCTCGTCGCGCGGGCCGTACCGTACGCGTGCCATGCCGCACCGCCTTCCTCGCGTCGTTGCGTTCTGTCTGTAACACCGTTACAACGGAACGCGTGAAAGGTGAAGACACACGTACGGTCCGTCCGTTGACCGCCGACGCCGTGCTAGACGTGGCGGCGGAGCTCGTCAAGCGGCAGGGGACGGCGGCCCTGACGATGCGGGGGCTGGCGGCGGAGCTGGGCACGGCGGTGACGTCGATCTACTGGCACGTCGGCAACCGGGACGAGCTGCTGGACGCGCTCGCGGAGCGCACGGTGCGGGAGCTGTCCGTGGTACGGGCCGAGGGCGCGACCCCGGCCGCGCGCGTCGTCCACCTGCTGCAGGGCCTGCGCCGTGAGCTCCGCTCGCATCCGCACCTGATCGCCCTCGCGCACGAACGGGGGCTCACGGAGCGGATGTTCCACCCGGCGCAGCGGGCGCTCGTGCACGAGGTGCACGCGGCGGGGCTGCGGGGGCGGCGGGCGGCCCGGGCGGTGCGGGTGCTGACGTTCCACGCGGTGGGGTTCGTGCTGGTGGAGCGCAACCGCGAGCGGGCGCCGGCTCCGCATCCCGCGGAGGCGGAGCTGTGGGACGTGCCGGCGGCCCAGAACGACGCGGTGCTGGCCCGGGAGATGGCGGGACCGGTCGATACGGAACGGCTGTACGCGGCCTCGCTGGAGGCGCTGGTGGCCGGGCTGTTCGGGGCGTGAGCCGTGCCCTTCGGCGAGCGAGCCCGCGCAGAACCCGGATGACGGGCCGCCGCCCGCCCTGCGATGCTGGGCGCATGCGCCGCCGTTCCCGCTACCGCCGTCTCGCCGTCGGACCGGACACCTACCGCTGGAGCGTCACGCACCGGCACAAGACGCCCACCCCCGACGTGTGCGCGGAGGTGCTGACCCTGCGCCGGGACGGCTCCCCCGGCCGCGTCACGCTGGTGTTCACGAGCGGGGAGGACTACGGCGTCCAGGACGGCTGGCTGCACGACGGCGCGGTGATGCGGTACGCCGACGGCGCGTACCTCAACCTGCACCGCCCCGGCACGGCACGGGCCTTCCTGGACGCCGTGCTGGCGCAGGGTCTCGGCTTCGACGAGCACACGGAGACCGAGGGCTGGCCGTGGCTCGACGCGGCGCTGTCCCGGCTCACGCCGGCAAGCTGACCGGGGCCTCCCCTACGCCCCCTTGACCGCCGTCACGTACCGCGTCCAGGGCGCGAGATCGGTGAACCGCAGGTCGGTGAACCCCGCCGTCTGGAGGGCGTCCGCGTACCGGCGCAGATCGGTGTCCGTCTCCGCGTCCGGAGCCGAGTGCCGGTGCATGCGGCCCATGGCCGCGACCACCTTGGGCGCCACCCGCCCGCTCGGGAACGCGTCGGCGAGCAGCAGGCGCCCGCCGGGCCGCAGCACCCGGTGCATCTCACGCAGCGCCACCTCCCGCACCGGCGCGGGGATGTGGTGCATCGCGAACGTGCTGGTGACCAGGTCGCGGCTGGCGGCCGGCAGGTCGAGGGACTGCGCCTCGCCCTGCTGGAAGCGGCAGTTGGAGAGCCCGCCGGCGCGGCGGCGGGCGTAGCGCAGCATGCCCGGCGACGGATCGATGCCCAGCACGTCGCCGCCGGGGGCCACCCGGGCCGCGAGGCGGCGGGCGAGATGGCCGGGGCCGCAGCCGATGTCCAGGACGCGCTCCCCCGGCGCCGCCCCGGCCGCCTGCGCGAGGCGGCGGTCGAGGTGGGCGCGACGGCCGCCGAAGAGGAGGACGACGAGGGCGTTGTACTGGCGGGCCCGGGTGATGAGGATCCCTTCCTCGTGGGTCTCGGTGAACGGCATGGGTACCTCCCGGCGGTAGGGGCTTCGTTACGCCGATGGTGGGCGCCCGGCGTACGCGGCGTCGTCGGCCGCGGGGACGGACCGGGGCTGCCGCGGCGGGGTCCCCCGCGCCGCCGTCTGCTGCGGAAGGCGCAGACCGTTCCTGCTACCCGGGGACGACGCGCGACGGCGGGCGGCGGGATAACGTCGGCCCATGGCGGTGGGGTTGTCAGGACGAGAGCTGCTGGGCGTGCCGGAACTGTCCGGCGGTGAGAGCCGCCGGAGCCCGGCGCCGCGCAGCCGGGAATCAGTCTTCGTGGGCGTCGTCACAGCCGTCTCCCTCGCGGCGGTCCCCCTCGCGCCGGACGGCCGCGTCCCGGCCGACGCCGGGGCGTATCTGCTGGCCGCCGTCCCGTCGTTGGCGCTGTTCGCCCGCCGGCGGTCACCGGTCGCCGTGCTGCTGCTGGCGGTCGGCTGCGTCTTCGCTTACCAGCTGCGCGGCTATCCGGACGGCAGCCCCGTGGTGCCCGTCCTGATCGCCGTCTACACCGCCGTCCGGCTCGGCCACCGGCGGGCGACGGCCGTCGTCATCGGTGCGGGACTGGTGGCGGGCGCGGTGAGCCTGCCGTTCATCCTGGGCCCGTCGGACGAGCTGGCGTCTGCCCTGGAGCGGCGCTTCCTGGTGGTCGGCTGGCTGGTGGCGGGGGCGGTGACCGCGGAGATGCGGCGTACCTATCTGGCGTACGTGGAGCAGGCACGCCGCCGCGTCGAGGAGGCGGAGCGCACCCGGGAGGAGACCGCGCGCCGGCGGGCGGGTGAGGAGCGGCTGCGGATCGCGCGCGAGTTGCACGACTCGCTCACCCACTCCATCTCCGTCATCACCCTGCAGGCCGGCGTCGCCGTCCATCTGCACCGCAAGCGGGGTGAGGAGGTCCCGGCGGCGCTCCTGGCGATCCAGGAGGCCAGCGCCGACGCCGCCCGCGAGCTGCGCGCCACGCTGGACGTGCTGCGCGAGAAGGAGGGCAGCGGACTGGCGCGGCTGCCCGCGCTGGTGGACCGCGCCCGGGGCGCGGGGGTGCCGGCCGCCGTGACGGTGGAGGGCGAACCCGGGCCGCTGCCCGAGGCGGTGGACCGGGCGGCGTACCGGATCGTGCAGGAGGCGCTGACGAACATCGCCCGGCACGCGGGTCCGGGCGCCGCGGCCACCGTCCTCATCCGCCACGCCGCCGACGCCCTTCGCATCGACGTGGAGGACGACGGGAAGGCGTCCGGGGAGGACGAGCCGGGGGTGGGGCTGACCGGCATGCGCGAGCGCGTCACCGCTCTCGGCGGCGAACTGAGCACCGGTCCGCGCCCCGAAGGGGGCTTCGCGGTACGGGCCGTCCTCCCGCTGGAGCAGGCGTGATCCGGGTACTGCTGGTCGACGACCAGCAGCTCATCCGCGCGGGCCTGCGCGCGCTGCTGGAGGCGGAGGACGACATCGAGGTGACCGGCGAGGCGGCCGACGGCGCCGCCGGGGCCGAACTCGCCGCGCTGCACCGGCCGGACGTCGCCCTGTTCGACATCCAGATGCCCGGTACGGACGGCATCGAGGCGACCCGCCGGATCGCCGCCGACCCGGCGCTCGCGGACGTCCACGTCGTCATGCTCACCAACTACGGACTGGACGAGTACGTGTTCGACGCCCTGCGCGCCGGCGCCTGCGGCTTCCTGCTCAAGGACATGCCGCCGGAGGACCTGCTGCACGGCGTGCGGGTGGCGGCGCGGGGTGACGCGCTGCTCTCCCCCGAGGTGACCCGGAAGCTGATCCTGGAGTACGTCACGGGCCCGCGCCCCGCCGCCGCCGACGACCGGCTCGGGACGCTGACCCAGCGGGAGCGCGAGGTGACGGCCCTCGTCGGACGCGGCCTGACGAACGGGGAGATCGCCGCCCGGCTGCACATCAGCCCGGTCACCGCCAAGACGCACGCGGGCCGGGCGATGGCGAAGCTGGGCGCGCGGGACCGGGCGCAGCTCGTGGTCTTCGCGTACGAATCCGGACTTGTCACCCCGCGCGGGTCGTCAACATCGTGATCCTGCGCGCGGAAGTGTCAGTGCCGCCCCTTATGCTCCTGGACCATGCTCGAAGACCGCACGGCGCCGCCCCTCTGGCCCGACGAATACCCGCAGGGCTACGCCGTCGTCGACGTGGAGACCACGGGTCTGGCCAAGGACGACCGGATAATCTCCGCGGCGGTCTACCGGCTGGACGCGCGCGGTGAGGTCGAGGACCACTGGTACACCCTGGTCAATCCGGAGCGTGGCCCCGGGCCGGTGTGGATCCACGGGCTGACGGCCGAGATGCTCGCGGACGCGCCGCTGTTCCCGGAGGTCGCCGAGGAGTTCGCCGACCGGCTGCGCGGCCGGGTGCTGGTCGCGCACAACGCCAACTTCGACTGGGGCATGATCGCCCGGGAGTACGCGCGCGCCGGGCTCCGGCCGCCGGTTCGCCAGCGGTTGTGCACGATCGCGCTGGCCAAGACCCTGCGGCTGGAGCTGCCGAGCCTGCGGCTGCAGGCGCTGGCCGCGCACTTCGGCGTCGTACAGCAGCGCGCGCACCACGCGCTGGACGACGCCCGGGTGCTGACGGAGATCTTCCGGCCGAGTCTGCGCCAGGCCGCCGCCGCGCGCCTGCCGCTGCCGCTGCTGGCGTGCCAGCCGCTGACGGAGTGGTCGGACCCGGTGGACACCCCGGGGGTGCCGGCGCAGCAGCCGTGGCGGAGCTGGCGCCCGGCGCGCAGGCTGCCGCCGAGCCCGTACCCGAACCCGGGCCGCTTCGAGCCGGGCGGCCGGCTGGCGCAGGGTATGCGGGTCGCCTTCTCGGGTGACACGTCGGTCGACCGCGAGCTGCTGGAGGACCGGGCGGTGGCCGCCGGTCTGCATGTGGCCGGGAGCGTGTCGCGGCTGACGAGCCTGCTGGTGACGAACGACCCGCAGGCCCCGACGGGCAAGGTCGGCAAGGCCCGGCTGTACGGGACGCCGGTGGTCGACGAGACGTCGTTCATCCAGCTGCTGCAGCACGTCGCGCCGGCGGAGGACTGACCGCCGCGCCACCGGCGCCCCGGCGCCCCCGCGAGGCCGCCCCTGCAATCAGGTGAACCCGTACGGCACACCCGCAGGGCGGCTGGCCGACCGGCGCGGACGGTCGCACTCTTTCCGCATGGCTAGATGTGAAGTCTGCGGCAACGACTACGGCATGTCCTTCGAGGTGCACGCGCAGGGCCAGGTGCACGTCTTCGACTGCTTCGCCTGCGCGATCCACCGGATGGCACCGATCTGCGAGCACTGCAGCTGCCAGGTGATCGGGCAGGGCGTGGAGTCCGAGGGCCACTGGTACTGCGGCGCGCACTGCGCCCGCGCCGAGGGCGTCAAGGGAATCGTCACCCACGTCTGACCGGCGGCGGGACTCCGACTCCCACGTCGGACCCGGCGGCGCGCTTCGTCACCCACGTAACGACCCGGCCGCGGGGCGCCGCCGGCCGGGTTGTACCGTCGTGGTGTGTACCGCTTTCTCCTGACCCGGCAATGGGTGGTCCTCACCCTGGTCGCCATCCTCCTCATCCCGGTGATGATCAAGCTGGGTTTCTGGCAGTACCACCGGCACGAGGCCCGCGTCGCGCGCAACGAGCTCGTCGCGGGGAACCTCGGCGCCGCCCCCGTACCCGTACGGGAGCTCTCCGGCCCGGGCCGTGACATCCCGCGCGCCGACACCTGGCGCCGCGTCTCCGGCACCGGCACCTACGACGCCGCCCACGAGGTCGTCGTACGCCAGCGCACCGACGAGGACGGGCAGCAGGGGTACTTCGTCGTCACCCCGCTGCGGCTGGCCGACGGCTCCGGCACGGTCCTGGTGAACCGGGGCTGGATCCCGGCCGGCAACGACCTCACCACCTTCCCCGACGTCCCGAAGGCCCCCGCCGGCGAGCTCACGGTCACCGGCTATCTGCGCGCCGACGAGACCACGTCGGCCAGCGGTATCCGCGACCGCCAGGGCCTCCCCGACCGCCAGGTCATGCTGATCAACAGCGAGCAGCAGGCGGCGGACGGCCTGACCGGCGACGTCCTGGGCGGCTACATCCAGCTCACCGCCACCGCGCCGAAGCCGGGCGGCAAGCAGCCGCAGCCGGTCGCCGAGCCGGACCACAGCAGCATCGGCGTGCACCTGGCGTACGCGATCCAGTGGTGGATCTTCGCCGCGGCGGTGCCCTTCGGCTGGTGGGTGCTGGTACGCCGGGAGCGCCGCGACCGCGCCGAGCGCGCCGCCGCCCCCGCACCGGAGGAGACGGACGCACCGGAGCAGACGGACGCGGCGGACACGGCGGACGCGGCGGACACCACTGCGGCCGCCGCGGCGCAGCACGCGGCCGCGGACTGACCCTCGCCCCGTCCCTGGCGCGGGCCGAGCCGGTCACGGCAGACTGACCCCATGGATCTTGAACTCGAAGGCCGTGTCTACATCGTCACCGGCGCCACCCGGGGGCTGGGTCGCGCCGCCGCGGAGCAGCTGCTCGCCGACGGCGCGAAGGTGATCGTCTCCGGGCGCGAGGAGAAGAAGGCCGTGGAGGCCGCGGCGGAGCTGGGCGAGGGCGCCGTCGGCGTCGGCGCGGACAACGCCGATCCGGCGAGCCCTGGACGGCTCATCGGCGCGGCGCGGGAGCACTTCGGACGGCTGGACGGCGTGCTGATCAGCGTTGGCGGCCCGCCGGCGGGTCCCGCGGCCCAGCTGACCGACGGGCAGTGGGAGAGCGCCTTCGCCTCGGTCTTCCTCGGCGCGGTGCGGCTCGCCCGCGCCGCCGCGGGCGAGCTGGGCGAGGGCGGCGTGATCGGCTTCGTGCTGTCGTCGTCGGTGCACGAGCCGGTGCCGGGGCTGACCATCTCCAACGGACTGCGCCCGGGACTGGCCGGTTTCGCGAAGTCCCTGGCGAACGAGCTCGGGCCGAAGGGCGTCCGCGTCGTCGGCCTGCTGCCCGCCCGGATCGACACCGACCGCGTGCGCGAACTCGACTCACTCTCCGGAGACGCGGACGCGGCGCGGCAGCGCCAGTCGGCGACGATCCCGCTGGGCCGGTACGGCCGCCCCGAGGAGTTCGGCAAGGCGGCCGCGTTCCTGCTGTCGCCCGCGGCGTCGTATCTCACCGGCGTGATGCTGCCGGTGGACGGCGGGGCGATGAAGGGGTTCTGACGCCGTCGGGCGTCAGGTCTTCAGCTCGGCGGACGCGCGGCGGGCCCGTCGTGCTCACGGTGCGGGCCGGTGCCCTTCGTGCTCGTGGTGCACCGCCGCCATCTGGCGTGCCAGTGCGCCCAGTCCGAGCAGGAGCCCGTCCCGCTCCGCCGGGGTCATCGCCGCCAGGATCCGCGCGTGCCGCTCCCGCCAGGCCCGCCGCAGCCGTGTGGCCTCCGCCCTGCCCGCGGGGCTGAGACGGAGGCTGAGGTTGCGCCGGTTGGACTCGTCACGGACGCGGACGAGCAGCTCCTTGCGCTCCAGCGACGTGCACAGACGGCTGATCCGGCTCTTGTCCAGCCCGAGCCGGTCCGCGATCTGCTGCTGGGTGACCTCACCGGCGGCGAGCAGCTCCACGAGAAGGTGCTCCTCGCTCGACTCGGCGTGCCGTGCCGTCATCGCCAGCAGGGTCGCTAGCAGCCTCTCCAACTGCTGGGCCTGGGCTTCCGGCACTGCGCACTCCCTTGCGAGCATCAACGGTTGATAGCGACAACGGTTGCGACTAGCATCGATGAACAACGGTTGCCGCTGTCAACCATCATAGGAGGAGCCATGCACGGGACACGGCGCAAGCAGCTTCACCACTTCGCGGACGGACAGGCCTACGACCGGCACGCGGCCCGCGTGTTCCGCGCCTTCCACCGGCGGGTGGCGCAGGACGTCGCCGCCGCCGCGCCGCGGAGCGGCACGGTGCTGGACGCCGGCTGCGGGACGGGGCGGGTCGCCGTCCAGCTCGCCGAGCTGCGCCCGGACCTGCGCGTGACGGGGATGGACCTCTCCCCCGGCATGGTGAAGACCGCCACCGCCCTGGCGGACCGTCACGGGCTCACGGACCGGGTGACCTTCACGGTCGCGGACCTGTCCGCCCTCGACCACCCCGCCGACTCGGTGGACGTGGTCGTCTCGACCGCGAGCATGCACCACTGGGCGGACCCGGCGGCCGTGATCGCCTCGCTGGACCGGGTGCTGCGCCCGGACGGCACACTCTGGATCTACGACATGCGCTGGATCTCCGCCGCCCCGGCCCGGGCTGCGGCCGCCGCCCACGACCGCACCACGACCCGCACACTCGTCCGCGCGGGCGCGCTGCCCCTCGCGCTCTACCAGCGGCTGGCGCTGGACGACACGTCCCGCTGAGCCGCCGTCAGGTCACCCGCTCCGGCCGGTGCTTCACCGCGCGCAGGCGGACCTCCGACGGGAGGCCGGACAGGCCCGTGGAGTCGGCGGCCGCCTTCAGGGCGCCGGAGCGCAGGTCCGTGACCGCCGAGGCCGGCTGCGCCCGGGGGCCCAGCAGCAGACCGATGCGGGCGCGCGGGGACGTACGGCGGCCCGAGAGGAAGACGTGGGCCCGTTCGACGCCGTCGATCTGCTGCGCCCGCTCGGCCAGCACGTCCTCCAGCGCCCGCCCCCGCAGCAGGATCAGCGGGGCGGAGCCGGACTCGCCCTGCTCGATGAGCACCTCGTCCAGCCGGCGCCGCCGCAGCTGGGCGAACAGCCACCACAGCGCGAGCAGGATCAGCACCGACAGCGAGCCGATGACGACCGGCCACCACCAGTCGTGGGCCGACAGCCGCTCCCGCGTCCCCCGACTCAGCAGCACGTCGTCCGGTCCGTCGTACGGCGTCCACGGCACGCCCGCGGCCGAGGCCAGCACACCCGCGGCGCCCACGACGAGCACCGCTCCGCCCAGGCCCAGCAGCACCCGGTTGACGATCGCCAGCATCCCCCTCACCCGTCCCTCAGCCCTTGGCCGCCGGCCGCCGCACCGACACGCTCAGCGCCGGCCGCCGGACCAGTCCCAGTTCCCGGATCCCCTCGCCGAGCACGGCCTCCAGATCGACCCGTACGTCGTCCAGCGACCGGAAGTGCGCGTCCGCGCGCGCCACGACGGACCGGCGCCCCACCTCGACCCGCACCGACTGCACGCCGGAGATCTGCATCGCCCGGTCCCGCAGCACCACGGCCGCCGCGGCCCGCTCGAGTCCCGCCCGCAGATCGCCGGACGCACCGCTCATGGGCAGCAGCCCGCGCAGCCCCGGCGTGGCCGCCAGCACGATCAGCACGGCGCCGAGCAGCAGCACCACCACCGCGACCAGCAGCACCCAGGGGTCGTCCAGGGGGCGCGTCGCCAGCTCGTCCGCGAGGCGCCGACGCCAGGCCATGGCCGGCTGCTCGGCCCGTACGGACACGATGTCGTACAGGAACATCCCGCCGACCAGCACCACCGCGCCCGCGGCGAGCGCGGCGGGCACCCGGCGCGACGACCAGAAGCGCCACTCGTCCTCGGGCTGCTCCCCCTCCGCGAAACCGGAGGCCGCCTCGCGCTGCTCGCCGAGCAGCGTGCCGCTCTCGTCGCTCATCGCACCCTCCCCTTCCGGGGCCGCTCCACGTCCAGCGCGTGCAGCCGCTCCACCTCGACCGCCACCTCCTCCGCCGTCAGCCCGGCCAGCTCCAGCACCCGTTCGGCGACCGCGCCGCGCACCACGGTGCACTGCGCGCGGATGTCGGACGGGAAGCCCAGCTCCACGCCCACCCGGATCCGGGCGGTCGCCCCCCGCCGTACGACGGCGGCGTGGCGGGACTCGGTTCCCGGAGCGCCGCGCAGGGCCTCACGCGCCGCCTGCGAGGCGATCTTGGCGATCACCCGGTCCTCTATCCGGGTGGAGCCCCGCTCGTGCGGGGGAATCGTCTCGGCCGCGGTCAACGCCCCTCACCTGCGCCGGTCTTCGCGCTCGCTCGGGCGGCGGAAGAAGTCGCCCGGCTCCAGATCGCCGTCGAGCACCCGCCCGACGACGAAACCGATCCCCCCGAGCGCGGCCACGAGCAGGAACGCCCCGAACCCGCCGAAGTAACCGGCGAAGCCGAGCGCCATGCCGGCGATCAGGCCGACCACTGCCATGCTCATCGTGTGCGCTCCCCTTGTCCGCTGCGTATCGGTGTCCGCGGGCCGGCTGCTACTGCAGCCGGGGCTGCTCCGCCTCGTCGTCCTCTTCGTCCTCGGGCAGCTTCACATCGCTGACGGCGATGTTGACCTCGACCACCTCGAGGCCCGTCATCCGCTCCACCGCGGCGATCACGTTCTCCCGTACGGAACGGGCGACCTCGGCGATCGCCACCCCGTAGTCGACCACGATCTCCAGGTCGAGGGCCGTCTGCAGCTCGCCCACCTCGGCCTTGACCCCGGCCAGGGTGCGGCTGCCGCCCCCGCCGGGCACCCGTTCGCGTACGGCCCCGATCGTGCGGGAGAGCCCGCTGCCCATGGCGTGCACGCCGACCACGTCGCGCGCCGCCAGCCCGGCGATCTTCGCGACCACTCCGTCGGCGATGGTGGTACGCCCCCGGGTGGCCGGATCACCGGTCCCGCGCCGTGTCGCCGGCTGCCGTACGGGTGTCGGGTCTGCCGTGGCGGACTCCTGGATGGTCGTCTCGCTGTTCACCGTCCCAAGCCTTTCGCCGACCGACTCATCGCGTAGGGCCACACTATCCGGCGGCGCCTGATACGGCAGGATGGCCGCATGGCGGTTGAGCACTGGGCACAGGCCGTACGGGCGCAGCTGGCGCTGGGCCGGCTCCTGCCGCTCGGCGACGCGGCGGAGGGCACGTGGATCGCGGAGTCCGCGGCGGCGTCGGTGCTGATGCGCTGCGCGGCCCCCGGCCTGCGCCCGACGTCGGTACGGCTCGCGCTGGCGGACCCCGAGACGGCCGGCGAACCCGCCGTCCCGCCCCCGGCCAGCGCGCTGCCGCCGGGTCCGCTCCGTATCGAGTGCCAGTGCGAGGCAGGGCACGGGGTACCCCTGCGGGAGGCGGCGACGGCGCTGCGGCTGGCTCTCCTGCGCACGGCGGAGGACGAACTCGGGCTGCTCGTGGACACGGTGGACGTCCACATCGCGGCGCTGGTGAACGAGGTACCACCGCCGGCCTCCCCCGAGCCCCCGCGGGCTGCGGGCTCCCCCCTCGCGGACATGCGGATCGCCCGCGAAACCCCGGACCACGCCGAGGCACACATCCGGGCGGCAACGGGCCACCCCCCGTTGGATGCAGCCCACGAAGCCCGCACCCAACTGGCCCCAAAACGAGTGACGGTACTGGTGACGGGGTTCGGGTGACCAGCGTCAGGGCGAGAGTCGCACCACCAGCCCGGCCGGCGTTTGAGGCCGAGCGCCGTCCAGGCGCGAAAAGCGGGCGCAGCCCGCGAAAGGGGACCGAGGGCGAAGCCCCCGCAGCGCGAACGCGAGCAGCGGGGGCCCGTGACACCTACTCGCCGACCCCCGCGAGGTCACGCAGCCTGCGACCCTGAGCCGCCCGCTCCGCCGCCCGCTGCTCGTCGTACGACCGCGAAAGCGCCCCACGCAGCAGCGCCTTGGTCTCGACGACCGCATCCCGCGGAGCGGCAAGCAGCGCACCGGTCAGATCGGACACCGCGTCGTCGAGCGCCGCACGCGGGACGACGAGATTCGCGAGACCCACCCGCTCGGCCTCCTCGGCCCGCACAAACCGCCCCGTGGCACAGATCTCCAACGCGCGTGCGTAACCCACGAGTTCGACGAGGGGCCGGGTACCACCGAGGTCCGGGACCAGCCCCAGACCGGTCTCCCGCATCGCGAACTGGACATCATCCGCACATACCCGCAGATCGCATGCCAGAGCCAGCTGAAAGCCCGCTCCAATCGCATGTCCGTGAACGGCGGCAAGGGAAACGATGTCATTACGCCGCCACCAGGTGAATGCCTCCTGGTATTCGGCGATGGCGCCGTCGAGCCGGTCTTCCGGATAGCGCGCCAGCTCGTGAAACGAGGGCATACCCGGAATACCTTCGGGCGAGATGACCCCGAGGTCGAGGCCGGCCGAGAAGGATTTACCTTCTGCGCGCAGCACGGCCACCCGCACCGATCCGGGCAACAGCCGTCCGGCCTCGGCGAGGGCACGCCAGGTGGCGGCCGTCTGCGCATTGCGTTTGGCGGGATTGTCGAGGGTCACCGTGGCGACGGAGTCTCCGTCACCGCCGAGGACGACCCGGACCCCGTCCTTGTTCAGCAGCTCAGTCATATACCGAACAGTAACCACCCGGCCGACCGAGGGGACGGCCGGGTGACACTGCTACTGCCGCTGTGCGGGAAAGAACCACGGCCTCAGGAGGAGGCCGCCTTCTTGCCCCGCGTCGCGCCGCCGCGACCGCGCAGGGTCACGCCGGATTCACTCAGCATCCGGTGCACGAATCCATAGGAGCGGCCTGTCTCTTCGGCCAGCGCCCGGATACTCGCACCGGAGTCGTACTTCTTCTTCAGGTCTGCCGCGAGCTTTTCGCGCGCGGCGCCGGTAACCCGGCTGCCCTTCTTCAGAGTCTCGGCCACCCGTGCCTCCTCATACGGAAGTGCGCTCTGCGACTCTCATGATCACCCCTTTATCCCGTGATGGCCACCCATTCGGCAAGGTCCGCGTCAACAGGTTTTTCCGGCGGGCGCCCGCGAGTGGATCCGGAGCGTCGAATTCCGGCACCGCGGGGCGGTGACCGAAAGCGGTTCCCTTCACAAAAGGGCTGGTCAGAAGCGTGCCGCGGAAGCCGGGAGCGCACCCCCGCGGCGATGCGCCCCCGGCCGGAGAGGCGCGCCGGGGGATGAGGGGGACTCACTCAGATGATGGATCACCCATGGGCCGAATGATCCAGAACTAGTGGATCAGTGGCCGGAGGGACCGCAAACGGGGGCCTCAGCGAGGCAGGGCTCGGGCAGTCGGGGCCTGCCTGAGCCCGCCCCGGGCTCAGGCGAGCGCGACCAGGTCGGCGTAGTCCTCGCCCCACAGGTCCTCGACGCCGTCCGGGAGCAGGATGATGCGCTCCGGCTGCAGCGCCTCGACCGCGCCCTCGTCGTGGGTCACCAGGACCACCGCGCCCGAGTACGTGTGCAGCGCGCCGAGGATCTCCTCGCGGCTGGCGGGGTCGAGGTTGTTGGTGGGCTCGTCGAGCAGCAGCACGTTCGCCGAGGAGACGACGAGCGTGGCGAGCGCCAGACGGGTCTTCTCACCGCCGGAGAGGACCCCGGCGGGCTTGTCGACGTCGTCGCCCGAGAAGAGGAACGAGCCGAGGATCTTGCGGACCTCCACCAGATCCATGTCCGGCGCGGAGGAGCGCATGTTCTCCAGCACCGTACGGTCCGGGTCGAGGGTCTCGTGCTCCTGGGCGTAGTAGCCGAGCTTGAGGCCGTGGCCGGGCTGGACGGAGCCGGTGTCGGGAGTCTCGATCCCGGCGAGCAGGCGCAGCAGGGTGGTCTTGCCGGCGCCGTTGAGGCCGAGGATGACGACGCGGGAGCCCTTGTCGATCGCCAGGTCGACGTCGGTGAAGATCTCAAGCGAGCCGTACGACTTCGACAGGCCGTCGGCCATCAGCGGCGTCTTGCCGCAGGGCGCGGGCTCGGGGAAGCGCAGCTTGGCGACCTTGTCGGACTGGCGCACCTCGTCCAGACCGGACAGCAGCTTCTCCGCGCGGCGGGCCATGTTCTGGGCGGCGACGGTCTTCGTGGCCTTCGCGCGCATCTTGTCGGCCTGGGCGTTGAGGGCGGCGGCCTTCTTCTCGGCGTTCTGCCGCTCGCGGCGGCGGCGCTTCTCGTCGGCCTCGCGCTGGGCCAGGTACAGCTTCCAGCCCATGTTGTAGACGTCGATGACGGACCGGTTGGCGTCGAGGTAGAAGACCTTGTTCACGACGGTCTCGACCAGGTCGACGTCGTGGGAGATGACGATGAAGCCGCCGTGGTACGTCTTCAGATAGTCGCGCAGCCAGGTGATGGAGTCGGCGTCGAGGTGGTTCGTCGGCTCGTCGAGCAGCAGGATGTCGGAGTCCGAGAAGAGGATCCGGGCCAGCTCGATACGGCGGCGCTGACCGCCGGAGAGGGTGTGCAGGGGCTGGCCCAGCACCCGGTCCGGCAGGCCCAGGCTGGCGGCGATGGTGGCGGCCTCGGCCTCGGCGGCGTAACCGCCGCGGGTGAGGAACTCCGTCTCCATCCGCTCGTAGCGCTTCATGGCCTTCTCGCGGGTGGCGCCCTTCCCGGTGCCCATCCGCTCCTCGTCCTCGCGCATCTTGCGGATCATCACGTCGAGGCCGCGGGCGGACAGGACGCGGTCGCGGGCCATCACGTCGAGGTCGCCGGTGCGCGGGTCCTGCGGGAGGTAGCCCACCTGGCCGCTGCGGGCGACGGCTCCGGCGGCCGGCTGCCCTTCGCCGGCCAGCACCTTGGTGAGGGTGGTCTTGCCCGCGCCGTTGCGGCCGACCAGGCCGATGCGGTCGCCCTTGGCGACACGGAAGGTGGCGGACTCGATGAGGACGCGGGCGCCGGCGCGCAGCTCCAGGCCGGTGGCGGTGATCACGGACTACTCCAGGGCAGGGGGAAAACGGACGGACGTCTGAACGGGGGCTTCGCGGTCGTGCGACGTCGGTCTAGTGCACGAGGAGATGGGCCATGGGCCCAGTGTATCCGGGGGCGGCAAGCGCTTTTCGCGGCCGGTCTCGGGCGCCGATGCCTGGCGTAATGCCCTGGAAAGGGCGGGTATGGCTTATTTGAACCATACTCGGCTGCATGCAGTTCGATGACAAGGCCGACCTGGACACCTCGCAGGTCCAGGACGTCCGGGGCAGAGGGCGGCTGGGCACGCCGGCGGTCAAGGCGGGCGGGCTGATCGGGCTCATCGTGGCGCTGGTCGGGCTGTTCTTCGGGGTGGGGACGGACCGCCTCGGCCTCACGGACGAGGGCGAGCCGGAACCGGCCACCACGACGGCGGCGGACCTGGCGCGGCAGTGCCGGACGGGCGCGGACGCGAACGCGAGCACGGACTGCCGGGTGGTGGGCGTGGTCAACAGCGTGCAGTCGTTCTGGTCACAGGAGTTCCGGCGCCGCGGCGGTACGTACCGGGACGCGGACACGGTCGTCTACTCCGGCGGGGTGCGCACCGCGTGCGGCAGCGCGTCCTCCGCGGTCGGGCCGTTCTACTGCCCCGGCGACAACCAGGTCTACCTCGACCTGACCTTCTTCGACGAGCTCCAGAGCCGCTTCGGGGCCAGCGGCGGCCCGTTCGCGCAGGCGTACGTCATCGCCCACGAGTACGGGCACCATGTGCAGTACCTCACGGGCGTCATGGACCGGATCGGACCGGACAGCGGCCAGGGCACGGCGAGCAACTCGGTGCGCCTGGAGCTCCAGGCGGACTGCTACGCCGGAGTGTGGGCGCACCACGCGCAGTCGACGCCCCAGCCGGGTACGGGGCGGCCGCTGATCACGTCGATCACGGCCGAGGACGTCCGGGACGGCCTCGACGCGGCGGCGGCGGTGGGCGACGACCGCATCCAGGAACGATTCACGGGGCGGATCACGCCCGAGACGTGGACACACGGCTCGGCGGCGCAGCGGCAGCAGTGGTTCGCGCGGGGGCTGCGGGAGGGCGATATGGGGATGTGTGACACGTTTCGGTGACGTCGGCCCACCGCGTGGGAGGAGCCGCTAACCCCGCCCCCCAGGGGCGTACGTGCCGAAGCTCCAGATGTTGCCCTCCAGGTCGCGGGCCATGTAGTCGCGCGCGCCGTACGCCTGGTCGGTCGGAGGCATGACGATCTCCACCCCCGCCGCCGCCGCACGGGCGTGGTGGGCGTCGACGTCGGACACCACCACGTAGACGCCGCAGGGGCCCGCGTTCTTCATCGCCTGGTCGAAGACGCCGCCGTTGCCCTTCGTGCCGAGCATGACCGCGCCGCCCGCGTAGCCGAGTTCCGCGTGGGCGACCGTGCCGTCGTCGTCCTCGAACACCGCGATGCGCTCCAGGCCGAACGCCTCCGTCAGCTGGTCGAGGGCCGCCTTCGCGTCGGCGTACAGCAGGGTCGGGTAGATGCCGGACATGTGCCAGTCCTTCCACGCGGGGAATGTGATCCAGGTCTCATCACACAGCATCCCACCGGGGTCTGACACTCGCCCTCCGGTCACCGGCGGGGTTGGCCTACGCCCCGCCCTTGTGCACCTCGAACGCCGCCCGCCGGACCGCCTTCGCCAGCGCGGGGTCCGGGTGCGCCGCCGCCAGCGCCACCAGGACCTGGACCGTGCGCGGGTGGCCCGCCGCGCGCACCTCCGCGAGCAGTTCGGGGACCGTCGCCTGGACGGCCGACTCGAGATGGCGCACGAGCAGGCGCTCCTCGCCGTGGTCGACCACGGCCGCGGCCGTGTCCACCCACAGCCACGTGGCCTCCGTACGGCTGAGCACCGACGGGGCGTCCTCGGGGTCCGCCCCCTCCTGCTCGGCCAGCCACAGCAGCGCGTACGGCCGCAGAACCGTCTCTCCGAGCACCGCCCGCACCGCGGGCTCCGCCGCCGCGCCGACGACCCGCAGCGCCTCGAAGGCGAGCCCGCGCAGCAGCGCGTCGTCGCCGCGCGCCGCGTCGAGCAGTTCGGCGACCGCCGTCGACGTGGGCCGGGCGGCGAACCACGCCCGGTACTCGGCCCGGGCCGGGCCCGGGGTGAGCCCGGCGCAGCCGCGGAGCATCGCGGCGGCCGGCTGTTCGATGTTCCCGCCCACGGGGCTCTGCGCGGCCACGCAGATCTGCTCGATCTTCGTCCACACCGCCCAGTGCCCCAGCGGCGTGAGCGTGACCTCGTCCCGCTCCTCGTCGCGCGTGAGCGCTCCCACGGACGCGTATCCGGCCAGCGCCCAGTCGAGCAGCCGGGGCAGCACGCCGTCGTCGGAGGCGGTGACGGCCCGTACCGGCCCCGCGGGCGCGGGTGCGGCCTCGTCCGTGCCGCCGGGCAGCGGCAGGCCCTCCTCGTCGTACGGGACCTCGCAGCGCTCCGTGCGGATCTCGGCGACCCGCTGCTGGAGGATGTCGAGCAGCGTGGGGACGCGTACCGGTCCGCCCGTGAGGTGCAGCAGGGCGAGCGGCTGCGGCATCGCCTCGACGACCTCGGCGACCGCCTCCGCGGACTCCTGCTCGGCGGCCGGATGGGCGAACGACCACGCGTCGAAGAGGGCGACCCAGCCGCGCAGCACCGCGCCGTCGTCGCTGTTCCAGGCGCGCAGCCGCCAGCCGGGGCGGGCGGTCTCGCCGTGCAGTTCGATCAGGCCGGCCAGCCGGGCCCGGGCCCAGTCGGCGACGACCTCGGCGGGCGTGGTGCCGAGCTGCTCGGCGGCCTCCGCCGCGGCGATCCGGCTGGGGGTGCCGACGGCCTCCGCCCAGTGCGCGACGCGGGCGGCACCCGCGAGGGTGCGGCGGGCCTGCGCGGCGAGCGTACGCGCGGGGGCGATGCCCTCCGGCGGCTTGGGGGCCGGGCGCACGGCCCGGTCGGTGACCGCCCGGCGGGCAGTCGCGGCCGCCTGCTGGGGATGCTTGCGCACGAGTCGGAGCGGAACGCTTCCTCGCGTGTTTCGGGCCGTCACGGGACACCAGTGTTCCTGTTCACGGCCGGAAAGCCCAATCCGGGGTCCCTCCCGGTGCTCGGCCTCGCCCGGCGGCGATGGTCCGATCGTCTCACCGCAGGTTCCGCTTCGTGTCCGTGGTGTTCACAACAACGGAGTGAGGAAGCGGCGCAGAGCCTCCTCGTACCCCACCGGGTCCGCGTTCCACATCGCCGCGTGGCGGGCGTACGGCACGGGGTAGAGGTGGATGCGGTCCGGATGGGCGGCGGCGAGGGCACGGGAGGCCTCCCAGGGGGCGACGGTGTCGTCGGGCCCGTGGACGAGGAGCGTCTGCGGGGCCCCGGGGCCCGGCCACAGGTCGTTCCCGTCCGGTGTGGAGCCCAGGCCCGTACGCTCCTCGGCGGCCAGCACGGCGAGGCGGCGCAGGGGCGCGGGGAGGCCGCGGGCGACGGCCAGCGCGGCGACGGTGGCCCGCCAGTCGAGGACGGGCGAGTCCAGGACGAGGCCGCTGATACGGGCCTTCAGCGGGGACGCGGCCGCCGTCCGCAGTGCCATGACGGCACCGCTCGACCAGCCGTACAGCACGACGCGGCGGGCGCCGTGGCCGACGGCGTGGCGGAGGGCGGCGTCCAGGTCGACCCACTCGGCGCGGCCCAGCCGTCCGGAGCCGTCGGCGGTGCGCGGGGCTCCGGGGTCCCCGCGGTGGGTGAGGACCAGGACGGGGAGGTCCAGCTTCCGCAGGAACGGCAGGACGCACAGGGCCTGCTCGCGGGTCGCGCCCAGGCCGTGGGCGGTGAGCACCCAGGTGTCCCTCGCTCCGGGGACGTACCACGCAGGGAGCGGCCCCAGCTCGCCCAGGACGGTGAGGTCCTCGTACGCGAGGCCGAGGGCGGTACCGGGGGTGCCCACGTGGATCTGCGGGGTGACGCGGAGCTTCCGGCCGGGGCGGAGAGGGGCCCCGGTGACCTGGGCGAGCTGGCGTTCCACCGTCCGCGCGCCCGCGGGGCTGTCCGCGGTCTCCGGGCCGATGACGGCGTGGACGTCGCCGTCGGTCAGGCCGTAGCAGCCGGGGAGCGTGGATTCGGCGGTGCGGGTGAGGCCGACGGTGGCGTCGTCCACGCGGCGGACGGTGACCGGTGGGCCGGTGAAGCCGGCCGGGTACTTCAGGCTCAGGGCAGCCGACGCCCCGATGCGGCCGGCGGCGAGCGCCGCCGCGGTCGCCGCCGCTGCGGCGGCCACGCCGGCCAGGGCGGTGGTTCTGCGCGAGGTCGCCGCGCGGGGCGGTTGTCGGGCCACGGTCCCATTGTCGGGGCGGGGTGCGAGGGCAACCAGTCGGCCGACGCGTCCTCTCCCGGACGCCCGCCCCTTCCCGGCCCGCCCCCTCAGCCTCCCTGGCCGTACCCCCGGAGTTGCTCCGCCACCCCCGCCAGCTCCTCCTCGGACAGCAGTGACGGCGTCAGGCCCGGGACCGACGCGGCGGTGAGCCAGACGCGGCACATCCACTCCAGCTGCGCCGTGCGGTCGTACGCCTGGGCCAGGGACGCGCCGTACGCCATCGTGCCGTGGTTGCGCAGGAGGCAGGCCGAGCGGCCTTCGAGGGCGCGCGCCATGTGGTCGGCCAGCGCCGGGCTGCCGTAGCGGGCGTAGGGGGCGACGCGGACGGGGCCGCCGAGGGCCGCCGTCATGTAGTGGATGGGCGGGAGTTCGGTGACCAGCGTCGAGACGGCCGTGGCGTGCACGGCGTGCGTGTGGACCACCGCGCGGGCGTCCGGGGCGTGCGCGTAGACCGCCAGGTGCATCGGGAGTTCGCTGGTGGGGCGGAGGGTGCCGGCCATGCGGCGGCCGGCCAGGTCGACGGCGGTGAGGTCGTCGGGGCCGAGGCGGTCGTACGGCACCCCGGTCGGGGTGACGAGGACCTCGTCGCCGACCCGTACCGAGACGTTTCCGGAGGTGCCGACGACCAGTCCCTCCGCCGCCGTACGCTGTGCGGTGGCGACCAGTTCCGCCCACGCCGACTGCCGCGCCGGTTCATCCGGCTGCGAGTGGGACGAGTTCACTGCTGGCTCGGTTTCCTTTCGTGATCGAGGGTTCGTATCCGATGGGTGCTTGTCCGGGTACGTACGGTTCCGCACCGAATGCTCGGTCGTGGGTGACACGGAGGTGAATCGTCCGTGACATGCGTCACCTTGGATCGGGATGGTTTTGTGGCGGAAAGCCCCGGATAGCAAGGCTCTCGACGCTTGATCGTCGACATTCGTTCACTGACGTCATCGATACGACCGGCTCAGTTCACCTTCCGTTCACCCGGGCTACCTACGTTCCTCAAGCCCCCAGACGTTCGAGTGGATTGTTGGGTCTCCATGGAACACCTCACTCTCATCATCGGAGTCGTGATCGTCACGGCTCTGGTGTTCGACTTCACGAACGGGTTCCACGACACGGCCAATGCCATGGCCACCACAATCTCCACCGGGGCTCTGAAGCCCAAGACCGCGGTGGCGATGTCCGCAGTGCTCAACCTGGTCGGCGCGTTCCTCTCCGTCGAGGTCGCCGCGACCATCTCCAAAGGCATCATCGACGAAGGCTCCGGTATCCGGCCCGAAGTGATCTTCGCCGGTCTCGTCGGCGCGATCGTCTGGAATCTCCTGACGTGGCTGGCCGGTCTGCCGTCCAGCTCCTCCCACGCCCTGTTCGGCGGTCTGATCGGCGCGACGCTGGTCTCCGTGGGCTTCGACGGCGTGCACTTCGACGCCGTGGTCATGAAGATCCTGATCCCGGCCGTGGCCGCCCCGATCGTCGCGGGCGTCGCCGCGCTGCTCGCCACCCGGCTGACGTACAAGCTGGCCCAGGGCCGCGACCCGCAGGACACCACCAAGGGCTACCGGGCCGGGCAGATCGCCTCCGGCGCGCTGGTCTCCCTCGCGCACGGCACCAACGACGCGCAGAAGACGATGGGCGTCATCACCCTCGCGCTGGTCACCGGCGGCGTCATCGCCCCGAAGTCGGACCCGCCGCTGTGGGTCATCGTCTCCGCGGCCCTCGCGATCGCGCTCGGCACCTACCTCGGCGGCTGGCGGATCATCCGCACCATGGGCAAGGGCCTGACGGACATCCAGCCCCCGCAGGGCTTCGCCGCGCAGACCTCCTCCGCGGCGGTCATCCTCGCCTCCTCCCACCTCGGCTACGCGCTGTCCACCACCCAGGTCTGCTCCGGCTCGATCATGGGTGCGGGCAAGGGCCGCAGGGGCGCCGTGGTGCGCTGGGGGACGGCCGGGCGGATGGTCGCCGCCTGGGGTCTGACCCTGCCGGCCGCGGGTCTGGTGGCGGGCCTGGCCGCGCTCCTCGCGGACCGCGGCGACTGGGGGGTCGCGACGGTGGCCGTCCTCGGTCTCGCCGCCTGCACGGCGATCTGGGTGGCCTCGCGCCGCAAGCCCGTCGACCACACCAACGTCAACGACGTCGACCCGGCGACCCCGATCGAGCCGGTGATCATCCCCTCCCCCGCGGCCGCCGCCGCGACGCCTGCGCCGCAGGCCACGGTCTGAGACAGGCAGGAGCGTTCACATGCACATCGACTGGTCCGCCCTCGGGCAGGTCTTCGGCGTCAGCGTCGTCGTGACGGTGGCAGTCGTCGGCCTCTTCACCCTGGGCATCGTCGGTACGGCGCGGCGGCCCCAGGCCGTGGAGGCGGGAAGCGACGGTACGACGGCGGCTGCGGGCTCCGTCTCCACCTCGACCTCGACCTCGCCGACCGTCGGCGCCCGCGCCGGTGCGTACGCCTGCTTCGCGCTGTGCGCGGCGGCCGTGGCGTACGGCATCTGGATCATCGTCGCCGGCTGACGGCGACCCGGCGACCCTTCCGGGGGCCGGTGCGGCAGCTGCCGACGCTTGGAGATCCCCCGTGCGCGCCCCTGCCGGCGCGCGGAGCCCCCGCGCGCTCTACGGCCTCACCGCTCGCCGCGCCTGCGGGCCAGCACCACGCCGCCGGCGCCCGCGCCCAGCAGGACGACCGCGGCGCCCGCGATCACCGGCGTGGCGGAGCTGCCGCCCGTCTCGGCCAGGTTCTCCCGGTCGGACGTCTGCGGTTTGACGTCGGCCGCCGGGTCGTCCGGCGTCCCGGTGCCGCCGGAGGACCCCCCGTGCCCTCCGCCGGCCGGCGCGGCCGGCGACTCGCAGGCCGCCTCGACCAGGGACACGCGGCCCTCCACCTCGGCCACGTTCAGGTGGAGCGGGTCGACCGACACCTTCAGCTCCAGGGCGGCGGCCGTCGCCGACTTCTCCGTGGTCCTCGTCTGCGAGAAGCCGAGCGACACCTGACCCACGGCGGGCACATTGACCGTGGTCGGCGGCCCGCCCACCGTGACCTTCAGGCTCTTGCCGAGGATCCGGACCGGGCCCGCGATGACGGACTCCGCCCTCGGCCGCTTCCCCGCCTCGCAGACCGCCGTGGAGGTCACCGCCTCCACCTCGATCAGCGAGAGCGCGGGCAGCCCCGGTACGTACACCTTGGCGTGCGCCAGCTGGGACTTGGCGCGGGCCACGCGCTTGTCGGCGTGCGCCTCGGCCTTGGCGACCTCCGCGCCGAGCATGGTGACGGGCTGCCCCTGGTCGACACCGTCGAGGGTGACGGTGAGGGCGGTCTTCTCCGCGCTGGCGGGGGCGTTGACCTCGTTGAGGGAGGTGTGCAGCGGGACCTGGATGCTCTTGTTCAACAGGGACACGTCCAGGCCGGCGCGCAGGACGGCCGCCGAGGCACGGCCGTCACCACCCGTCGCGTGTGCGCTCGGGGCGCCGATGAGGGCGACGGGGACGGTCGCCAGTGCGGTGGCCGCGAATGCGCCGGCAACGCGGCGGCCGAACACCGCTGCCGGGGTTGGGCTGTTCAAGATGGGACCTCTTGTGTGGTTTGCCGTCAACAACACGCCCAGCCTTACGCACTGAGGGTGATCGCACGGCAACTCTGTGCTCGTTCACCCCATCGGGTGAGTTTCAACCCGTGGGCCCCATACGGAACATCAGCCCCCGCTTGTCACCCCACCACCCGTCCGCGCAGGACGATCCGCCGCGGCGCGGACAGCACCCGGGGGTCGGCGCGCGGGTCCGCCTCGTAGACGACGAGGTCCGCCGGCTCGCCCTCCTCCAGCCCGGGCCGGCCCAGCCACTCCCGCGCGCCCCAACTCGCCGCGGACAGCGCCGCGGTGACGGGCAGACCCGCCGCCACCAGCTCCTGGACCTCCTGGGCGACCAGACCGTGCGCGAGCGAGCCGCCGGCGTCCGTTCCGGCGTACACCGGGATGCCGGCGTCGTAGGCGGAGCGGACGGTGTCGTAGCGGCGCTCGTGCAGCCGGCGCATGTGGTCCGCCCAGCGCGGGAACTTCGCCTCGCCGCCGTCGGCGAGCGCGGGGAAGGTGGCGATGTTGACCAGGGTGGGCACGATCGCGACACCGCGCTCGGCGAACAGCGGGATGGTCGCCTCGGTCAGCCCGGTCGCGTGCTCGACGCAATCGATGCCCGCGCGCACGAGGTCCTCCAGGGAGTCCTCGGCGAAGCAGTGGGCCGTCACGCGCGCCCCGAGCCGGTGCGCCTCCTCGATCGCCGCCTGGACCTCCGCACGGGGCCAGCAGGCGCCCAGATCGCCGGTGCCGCGGTCCAGCCAGTCCCCCACCAGCTTGACCCAGCCGTCGCCGCGGCGGGCCTCCCGGGCAACGTATTCGACGAGGTCCGCCGGCTCGATCTCGTGGGCGTAGTTGCGGATGTAGCGGCGGGTACGGGCGATGTGCCGGCCGGCGCGGATGATCCGCGGCAGGTCCTCGCGCCCGTCGATCCACCGGGTGTCCGCGGGCGACCCGGCGTCGCGGATGAGCAGGGTGCCGGCCTCGCGGTCGGTGAGCGCCTGCTTCTCGCTGGTCTCCTCGTCCACGGCGCCGTGCGCGTCCAGCCCCACGTGGCAGTGCGCGTCGACGAGTCCGGGCAGCGCCCAGCCCTCCACCACGGTGACGTCGCGGACCCCCGTGGGCCGGTCGTAGCTGATCCGGCCGCCGAGGACCCAGAGCCCGTCCCTGACGTCCTGCGGTCCGGCGAGGACGGGCCCCTTGATGTGCAGCGCTGCGCGTTCACTCATAGCCCGCAGGGTAGAGCGCCGCCGGGCGCATCCCGCGCTCCCGCCCCGCGGCGGGCCGGGCGGGCGGCCTTCGGGTGAATACGCGGTGTCGTCGACGAATACCGGAGCGGAATTCGTGAGGCGACATTTCACGCGCATTTCCTTCGACTCTCCTGCCCCGAAAGGCAACGGCCAAACATAAGGGTTTCGCCAACACTTTCGAGAATGTGACCCACCCCACAACGCGCCCGTTTTCACCGGTAATTACCGGACAGATCGGCCCAGCATCGGGCGGCTTCTATAACACGAACCCGGCCGGTCCGTAAGACCTCAGGGGCATGCGATCCGCATTTCTGCTCGGTAAATTGCCGGAACATGACTGCCGCACAAGCAGACCTGGCCCAACCGACCGGGAATTCCCCGGAGATGACGGAGGAGGAGCCCGAGCTCGGACCGCCGCGGGTCGCGGACGGCGCGGAACTGTGGCGCATCGCCCGTGACTCGAGGACGCTCGACCTCAACTCCTCCTACAGCTACCTGCTCTGGTGCCGCGACTTCGCCGAGACCTCGATCGTGGCCCGCGGACCGGGCGGCCGCCCGGTCGCGTTCGTCACCGGCTATCTGCGCCCCGACGCGCCCGGCACCCTGCTCGTCTGGCAGGTGGCCGTGGACGCCGCGTACCGCGGGCGCGGCCTCGCCGGGCGGATGCTCGACGCGCTCGGCGCCCGGGTGCGCGCCGCGTCCGGCGCGCACCGGCTCGAGACCACGATCACCCCCGACAACACCGCCTCCGACCGGCTGTTCACGGCGTACGCCCGCCGCCACGGGGTGCCGCTCGTCCGTGAGGTGCTGTTCGAGGACCGGCACTTCCCGGACGGCCACCAGGCCGAACTCCTCTACCGCATCGGACCCCTGACCTCCACAGGAGAGAAGCTGTGACCATCACCCCGCCCGCACTCAGCGTCTTCGAGACCCTGGAGTCGGAGGTGCGCAGCTACTGCCGCGGCTGGCCGGCCGTCTTCGACCGCGCCCAGGGCAGCCATCTGTACGACGAGGACGGCCACACCTACCTCGATTTCTTCGCCGGTGCCGGAGCGCTCAACTACGGGCACAACAATCCCGTTCTGAAGCGTGCCCTGCTCGACTATCTGGAGCGCGACGGGATCACCCACGGGCTCGACATGGGAACGACCGCCAAACGGGCATTTCTGGAGACCTTCCAGAATGTCGTCCTGCGGCCGCGCGATCTGCCGTACAAGGTGATGTTCCCCGGCCCCACGGGTACGAATGCGGTCGAGGCGGCGCTGAAGCTGGCGCGGAAGGTGAAGGGGCGCGAGTCGATCGTGTCGTTCACCAACGCGTTCCACGGTATGTCGCTGGGCTCGCTGGCCGTCACCGGGAACGCGTTCAAGCGGGCCGGTGCGGGGATTCCGCTGGTGCACGGGACGCCGATGCCGTTCGACAACTATCTGGACGGGCAGGTGCCGGATTTCCTCTGGTTCGAGCGGCTGCTCCAGGATTCCGGGTCCGGGCTCAACCATCCGGCGGCCGTCATCGTCGAGACCGTGCAGGGTGAGGGCGGCATCAACGTCGCGCGGGTGGAGTGGCTGCGGGCGCTCGCGGATGTGTGCAGGCGGCACGACATGCTGCTCATCGTCGACGACATCCAGATGGGGTGCGGGCGGACGGGGCCGTTCTTCTCCTTCGAGGAGGCGGGCATCGTGCCGGACATCGTGACCCTGTCGAAGTCGATCAGCGGGTACGGGCTGCCGATGTCGCTCACACTCTTCAAGCCCGAGCTGGACGTCTGGGAGCCGGGCGAGCACAACGGGACGTTCCGGGGGAACAACCCGGCGTTCGTCACGGCCACGGCGGCGCTCGACGCGTACTGGGCCGACGGGCAGATGGAGAAGCAGACGCTCGCGCGGGGGGAGCAGATCGAGTCGGCTCTCGTGGCGCTGTGTGCGGAGCCTTCGGCTTCGGGGGCGGTGTATCGCGGGCGGGGGGTGGCGTGGGGGGTCGAGTTTCCGGATGCGGGGCGGGCGGCAGCGGTGTGCCGGCGGGCGTTCGCGCTGGGGCTCCTCGTCGAGACGTCCGGGCCGGAGGGGGCTGTGGTCAAGCTGCTGCCCGCCCTCACGATCAGCCCTGACGGGCTGGAGGAGGGGTTGCGGATTCTGGCGCGGGCCGTCCGCGAGACGGCTCACGCCGGGTGACCGTGGCCTCGTCCTGCGTCGCGCTGCGGGGGCTCCGCCCCCGGTCCCCCGTCGCGGCCTGCGGCCGCATCGCGCCTGCGGCGCTCGTCCTCAAACGCCGGACGGGCTGGGAGTGGGACCTCCGCCGTGCCGCCTGGCGGCGGGCGTTTCGGCGCTGCGCGCCTCGTTCTCAGACGCCGGACGGGCTGGGGGTGCGATCTGCATCGCTGTGCCCCGAACCGGTCAGTCGGCGCTGCGCACCTCGTCCTCAAGCGCCGGACGGGCTGGGGGTGGGACCTCCACCCCCATGCCCCGAACCGGTCGGTCGGCGCTTCGCGCCTCGTCCTCAAGCGCCGGACGGGCTGGGGTGGGACCTCCACCCCCGTAACCCGAACCGGTCAGTCGGCGCTGTGTGTGCCGGCCTCCGACGTCGGGTGGGGTGGAGACCCAGGCGCCGGGGGTGACCAGGCGGGACCGTAACGGGTGGTGTGCGGGTGGGGGCAAACCCCGCGCCGTAGGCGCGGGCCGGCGCCGGCGCCGGGTGCGCACCGCCCGGCCACGACGTAGAGCAATCCGAACGAAAGGCATCGAACCAAAGTGATCGTCCGCTCCTTCAAAGAAGTCGAAGGCACCGACCGCCACGTCAGGTCCCACTCCGGCACCTGGGAGAGCAAGCGCATCGTCCTGGCCCAGGAGGGCGTCGGGTTCTCCCTGCACGAGACCGTGCTCTACGCCGGGACCGAGACCCGCATGTGGTACGCGAACCACATCGAGGCCGTCGTCTGCACCGAGGGCGAGGCCGAGCTGACCGACGAGGAGACCGGTGAGACGCACCTGATCTCGCCGGGCGTGATGTACCTGCTGGACGGACACGAGCGGCACACGCTGCGGCCGACGTCCGACTTCCGCTGTCTGTGCGTCTTCAACCCGCCGGTCACCGGCCGCGAGGACCACGACGAGAACGGCACCTACCCCCTGCTGACCGAGGAGGCCTGAGACACCGTGACCACCACCGTGACCCCCACCGTGGAGACCGACCCGTACCCGACCCGCGGCGCGAGCGAGGTGCTCACCGCGCGCAAGGACCCGGTCGTGTGGTCCGGCCCGGACGCCGAGGGGCCGGTCACGCCGTGGGAGCTGGAGGCGTACGAGCGCAACGGCTTCATGGCCATGGAGCAGTTGATCACCCCGGAGGAGGTCGAGGTCTACCGGGCCGAGCTGGACCGGCTGGTCGACGACCCCGCGGTGCGCGCCGACGAGCGCTCCATCGTGGAGCCGAGGTCGCAGAAGGTGCGGTCCGTCTTCGAGGTGCACCGGATCAGCGAGGTGTTCGCCGGGCTGGTCCGCGACCCGCGGGTGCTGGACCGGGCGCGGCAGATCCTCGGCTCGGACGTGTACGTCCACCAGTCCCGTATCAACGTCAAGCCCGGCTTCGGCGCCTCCGGCTTCTACTGGCACTCGGACTTCGAGACCTGGCACGCCGAGGACGGCATGCCGGACATGCGGGCCGTGTCCGTCTCGATCGCGCTGACCGAGAACCTCGAGACCAACGGCGGGCTCATGATCATGCCGGGCTCGCACCGCACGTTCCTGGGCTGCGCGGGCGAGACGCCGGCGGACAACTACAAGCAGTCGCTGCAGATGCAGGACGCGGGCACGCCGTCCGACGAGGCGCTGACGCAGCTGGCGGACGCGCACGGCGTCAAGCTGTTCACCGGCGCGGCCGGGTCGGCGACCTGGTTCGACTGCAACTGCATGCACGGCTCCGGTGACAACATCACGCCGTATCCGCGCAGCAACGTGTTCATCGTGTTCAACAGCGTGGAGAACGCGGCCGTGGAGCCGTTCGCGGCTCCGGTGCGGCGCCCGGAGTTCATCGGGGCGCGGGATTTCACGCCCCTGCGCTGAGCACCTCCAGCGCGCGGTCCACGTTCGCCTCCGTGTTGTAGACGTGGAAACCGCACCGCAGCCCGCCCCGGTCGGAGGCCGTGATCCCGGCCGCCGCCAGGGCGGGCACGGCGTGCGCCAGCGCCGGGGTGGTGACGATCGCCGAACCGGGCGCGGGGAGCGGTTCGTGGCCGAGGGCCACCAGCCCCGCGCGGAAGCGGTCGGCGAGCGCCGTGTTGTGCGCGCCGACGCGCTCGTGGCCCAGGTCCGCGAGCATCGCCAGGGAGTGCTGTCCGGCGATGTACGGCAGGAACGGCGCGCTCTGGTCGTAGCGGCGCGCGGTGTCCGCGAGGCGGACCACGCCGACGGTGCTCTGCCCGGGCACCTCGCCGCCCATCCACCCCGCGTTGGCGGCCGTCAGCCACTCCTGGGCCTCCTGCGACACCGTCAGGAACGACGCCCCTCGCGGGCACAGCAGCCACTTGTACGCGCCGCAGACGGTGACGTCGAAGTCCGCGGCGGCGGGCGGCCGCCAGCCGGTGCCCTGGGTCGTGTCGACGAGCGTCCGCGCGCCGTGGGCCCTGGCCGCCTTCCCGATCGCGTCGAGGTCGGTGAGACGGCCGTCGGTGAACTGCACGGAGCTGACCGCGACCAGCGCGGTCCCTTCCCGCACCTCTTCCGCCATCCGTTCCAGCGGCACACTGCGCATCCGCAGATCGCGGCGTACGGCGAACGGGTTGACCAGCGAGCTGAAGTCCCCGTCCGCCACCAGCACCTCGGCCCCGGCCGGCAGCGAACCGGCGACCAGTGCCACGTGCACGGACACCGAACTGCCGACGGCGACCCGGTCGGCGGGCACGCCCTCGATCCGGGCGAACGCCTCGCGGGCGGCGGCCACCGCTTCGTGCTGCGAGGCGCCGATCGCCCGCCGGCCGGTGAGCCCGTCGAGGGCCTCGCGGACGGCGGCGGCCGCGCGGGCCGGGATGAGTCCGGTGGCGGCGTTGTCGAGGTGGATGAGCTCGGTGTCGTACTCCGCGGCGATGATCGGGTCCATGGTCACGACCCTACGTGGACGGCCAGCAGTTCGAGGAGACGGTCCACGTCCTGTGCGGAGTTGTACAGGTGGAAGGACGCGCGCAGGCCGCCGTTGGCCCGGTTGGCCGCCCGGACGCCCTCGGCGGCGAGGACCTCGGCGTACTTGCCGAGGCCGGGCAGCGAGACGATGGCCGACCCCGGGGCGGAGGCCGCGGTCAGGCCCAGCCCCGCCGCGCCCGCCCGGAAGCGGTCGGCGAGGGCGGCGTTGTGGGCGCCGATCGCCCGCGGCCCCAGCTCCTCGACGAGGGCGAGGGACGACACGGCGGCGGCGTAGGGCAGATAGGCGGGCGACTCGTCGTAGCGGCGGGCGGAGGCGGCGAAGTCGCGGACCGGTCCGTAGCAGTCGCCGTAGGGCTCGCGGGCGGAGGCCCAGCCGGCGTGGACGGGAGGCAGGGTGTCCTCGCGTACGACGAGGAACGACACGCCGCGCGGGCACATCAGCCACTTGAAGGCCCCGTTGACGACGTAGTCGTACCGCCCGGCGTCGAAGGGCAGCCACCCCACCGCCTGCGTCCCGTCGATGAGCGTGCGCGCGCCGTGCGCGGCGGCGGCCGCCACGAGTTCGTCGAGCGGCGCGATCCGTCCGTCGGCGGACTGCACGGCGCTGACGGCGACCAGCGCGGTGGCCGGGCCGACGGCGTCGGCGATCCGCTCCAGGGGGACGCTGCGTACGACGAGGTCGCCGCGGACGGCGAAGGGCGTCACGAGGGAGACGAAATCGCCGTCCGCGATCACCACTTCCGCCCCGGCGGGCAGCGAGGCCGCGACCAGCGCGGCATGGGTGGCCACGGTGCTCCCGACCGCGACCCGCCCGGCGTCGACGCCCACGATGCGCGCGTACGCGGCGCGGGCGGCGTCGGCGACGTCGTAGTAATCGCCGCCCATGGTGCCGCCGGTGGCCATGGCCTCGGCGGTGGCACGGAGGGCCTCGACGGTACGCAGCGGGGTCCGGCCGCTGCCGGCGGTGTTGAGGTAGACGGTGTCGGTGGGCGCGAACTCTGCGGGGGTGAGGGATTCCATCCCCCGACTATGCCTCCGCGGCCGACGGCCGGGACCCCGGGGGTAAAGCAGTTGGCCGCTGTGCGTCGGTCCGGGAGAATCCGTCCGCTGGGACGGCTTGGGGGGCTCGATGGCGGTGTTCGCGTGCGCGCGGTGCGGGGCGGTGCTCACGGCGGAGGTGTCGGAGGTCGCGCTGCCGGCGCAGGCGCACGACAGGTACGGGCATGATCTGCTGCCGCCGCTGATGCCACCGGGGACGTATGCCGTCGACCCGGAGCCCTCAGGTCCGCCCTGGCGGCCTTGGGGCGATGTGGACCCCGACGTGGCCGCGGCCCGGGGTGTGTTCGCGCCGGTGGCGTCGCTGTCCTTCGGCAGACCGGGAGCGGTCGTCATCGCGCCGGGCGAGGTGCGCGGAACCTTCATGATCCCGGGACGGAACGGTGGTTACTGCCTGGGGCTGACTGGCGTCGACGGCCCGAACATGGGCTGCGAGGGGTGCGGGGCGGCCCTGGCCACCCGGGTGGACGACTGCTCGTACTGGCAGGCGGTGTGGTTCGACCCGGACGCTGTTCGCCGTCGTCCCTCCGGCGCGACGGTTTCCCCGGTGGTCGCGTGGGAGGCGCTGGCGGCTGAGTGGCCCAGCACCCCTCCCATCGAGCAGGGCGGATGGTGGAGCCCGGTCTGGCCGGCTGCCGTCGGGGCGGCGCTGGCGCACCTGCTGGCGGCCTCGCGGGGGGTGTCTGTGGCCGTTCCCGGCGGGCTCGTCGCGGAGGTGTTCGGCGGGACGCTGCAGTCCCTGCTCCCGTCCGGGCCACCGGTGCGGAAGGCGGTCCTGGCCGGTCCGGGGCTGCCGTCGGAGTCCGCCGACATCGCCCTCGTACCGCTGCATCCGCAGACGGGGGAGGCGTGGCAGCCGGGCGGCGGCACGGCGGTCGTGCCCGTGGCCGCCGACGTCTGGCTGCACTTGGCCTTCCACCGTGAACCGCTGCCCGTCCCCGCCACCGGCGGACTGCCGCACGGGGTCCTCCGCGACGATCCGCTGCCCCTGCATCCCGCCTTGCCGTTTCAGCCCAGCCGGAGAACTCTCCGGCACACGCTGGCCCGCCTCCCCGCCGTACGGCAGCCGTGGCTGCGCGCGCTCCACGACCGCCTGGGGGAGGGTCCGTGAACGCCCTCCCCGGCGGGCCGATGGCGCGGGCGGCCTACTTGGCGCCCGCCCCCGGTACGTCGCACGCGCCGTCCTCGCACGCCGGGGCGTCCGCCTGGGCCGACACCATCTGCAGCGGGTTCTCCGCCGCTGCCTGGCGCAGGGCCTGGGTGAAGACCTCGGCGGGCTGGCCGCCGGAGATGCCGTACTTGCGGTCGATCACGAAGAACGGGACGCCGGAGATGCCCAGCGCCTGGGCCTCCGCCTCGTCGGCGCGGACGGCGTCGGCGTACGCCGTGGGGTCGGCGAGCACCTTGCGGACCTCGTCGGCGTCCAGGCCGGCCGAGGCCGCGGCCTCGACGACCGCCTCGTCGTCGGCGATCGGCTTGGCCTCGGCGAAGTTCGCGCGGTAGAAGGCGCCGAGCACGGCGTCCTGGAGGCCGCGGTCCTTCGCGAGGTGCACCACGCGGTGCAGGTCGAAGGTGCCGGAGTGGAGGCGGTCGGTGCGGTACGTCAGACCCTCGCCGGCGGCGGCGTCGGCCACCCGGGCCTCCATGGCCTTCGCCTGCTCCAGGGGTACGCCGTACTTGCCGGCCAGCATCTCGGTGACGGGCTTGCCGTCCGGCTCGCGGCGGGCGCTCGCGTCCAGCTCGAAGGAGCGGTGGACGACCTCTACGCCGTCCCGCCCCTCGAAGGCGGCGAGCCCCTGCTCGAAGCGGGCCTTGCCGATGTAACACCACGGACAGACGATGTCGGACCAGATCTCTACACGCATGGCCATGGCAACCGGTCCGGTGGGAGCGCTATTCCCGCTGGTGGGGGTTACGTGGCGAAGCCCACGGCGCGCCTCCGGCGGGGGGCGACCCCGCGCCTCCGGCGGGGGGCGACCGAACAGATCCTGGGGGCTCCGCCCCCAGACCCCCTGGGTAGGGGTGGTCACGGAAGCGACGTGGGTGCGCAACGGGCAGCGGGGCTCCTCCCCCAGCCCCGCGGGGGCTGCAAGAGCAGCGTGTACGCACAACAGCGGCGGCGCAGGCGCAGGGTGGACGCGGCCACTTCAGGGCCTGCCGGCGTCGGCGCCCCCGGGCCCCCGGGCCCCCGGGCGGGGACGCGTTGCTGCGGAGCAGGCGCGGGGATCGGCGGGAGCGCTCGCTAGAGCGCCTTGCGTAGGACCGTGCAGACCGTTTCGTAGCGGTACAGCGTGCCGTCCTCCGTCGCGCGGTCCCAGCTTTCCGGGCGGGTGCCGCACTCCGTGTAGCCCAGGCGTTCGTACAGGGCGCGGGCCCGGGGGTTCGAGGATTCGACGCCCAGTTCCGCCCAGTGCAGGCCCCTGGCACGGATGCGCTGCTCCAGCGCACCGATCAGCAGCGTGCCCAGGCCCAGCGAGCGCAGGGCGGGGAAGACCACCAGCTGCCACAGCGTGCCGGCGTCCGCCCGGACGGCGTAGTCCACGCCGCCCTTCGCCAGCGGCATCCCGGAGGGCGGGACGAGGGCGAGGTAGTCCGCCTCCCCCGCGGCCGCCCGGTCCAGCGCCCGGCCCACGCTCACCAGGTGCAGGGAGCCCATCCAGCCGCACGACGCGAGGTCCTCGTGCCGCAGGTCGCGGATGGCCAGGGGCAGCGGGAGGGTGACGTCGCCGGACATGGCCGCATCGTGCCAGGAACGGCGGCCGGCCGGCACCGGATATCCCCGCCGGGTGCCACCGGATATCGCCCCACCAGGCACTCCGGCCCCCCGGGGAGGTACCGTGAGCTGGCCGAACACTTGTCATGACCGTCCTCAGGGGAGACATGCCGCCCACCGTCATCCGGCAGCCCGGCGTCGTGCTGACCGATCATGTCCTCGACATCCCGCTCGACCACGACGAACCCGCCGGGGAGCGCATCGCGGTCCTCGCCCGGGAGGCGGTGGCCGCCGGACGGGAGAAGGACGAGCTGCCCTGGCTGGTGTATCTGCAGGGCGGCCCCGGTTCCCCGAGCCCCCGCCCGCAGGGGGCGGACGGCTGGCTGGCGCGGGCGCTCAAGGACTACCGCGTGCTGCTGCTCGACCAGCGCGGCACCGGCCGCTCCACCCCCGTCAACCGGCAGACGCTGCCCCTGCGCGGCCCCGCGCAGGCACAGGCGGACTACCTCGCGCACTTCCGGGCGGACGCCATCGTCAGGGACGCGGAGTTCATCCGCCGCAAACTGCTCGGCCCCAGCGGCAGCTGGTCGCTGCTCGGGCAGAGCTTCGGCGGCTTCTGCACGCTGACCTACCTCTCGTACGCCCCGCAGCATCTGCGCGAGTGCTTCGTCACCGGCGGCCTGCCGGGGCTGGCGGCCACCGCCGAGCACGTCTACCGGGCCGCGTATCCGCGCGTGGCGGCGAAGAACGAGGAGCACTACGCGCGCTATCCGCAGGACGAGGAGGCGGCCCGCCGTATCGCCGCCCATCTGCGCGAGCACGACGTGGCGCTGCCGGACGGGCAGCGGCTGACGGTGGAGGCGTTCCAGTCGCTGGGCCTGCTGCTGGGCTCCGGCAGCGGCTCGCACGAGCTGCACTGGCTGCTGGAGGGCGCCTGGGTGGAGGGGGCCCGCGGGCCCGAGCTGTCGGACGGCTTCCTCGCCCAGGTGATGCAGAAGATCACCTTCGCCGCCAACCCGCTGTACGCCGCGCTGCACGAGGCGATCTACGCCCAGCGCTCCGTGAGCCGCGAGCCCACCGCGTGGGCGGCGCAGCGGGTCCGGGCGGAGTTCCCCGAGTTCGACCCGGACGCCGAACGGCTGTTCTTCACCGGCGAGATGATCTACCCCTGGATGTTCGAGCAGGACCCGGTGCTCAGGCCGCTGCGCCAGGCGGCGCACCTGCTCGCGGAGCGGACGGACTGGCCCGACCTGTACGACCCGAAGCGGCTGGCCGCGAACCGGGTCCCGGTGTACGCGGCGGTGTACCACGACGACATGTACGTGGACCGGCGCGACTCCCTGGCGACCGCGGACGCGGTGCCGGGCGTGCGGACATGGGTCACCAACGAGTGGGAGCACGACGCGCTGCGGGTGAGCAGCGGCGCGGTCCTGGACCGGCTGATCCGGATGAGCCGCGGCGAGGTCTGAGCGGCCCCGGCCGGCTGAGCCGGTCCCGCCGCTCAGCCCCGCCGCTTCGTCAGCGGCGTCCCGAGCCGCAGGTTCCACCGGCCGGCCCGCCCCGTGAGCTGCGTCGCGGACAGCGGTACGACGTCGAGGCGCCAGAACGCGGCGGCGGGCAGGCCCAGTGAGCTGACGACGGCCGCGCGTATCACCGCCGGGTCGGCGACGACGACCGTCCGCCCGCCCGGCGCGCCGTCCAGCCAGCCGCCGGCGCGCGCCAGCAGCCCCGTCAGCGGCTCGCCGCCGTGCGGCGCGGCGCCGGGGTCCGCCAGCCACGCCCGGACGTCGTCGGGGTGCTCCGCGGCGACCTCCTCGAGCGTCCGGCCCCGCCAGGTGCCGACGTTCCAGTCGGCGAGTTCGTCGACGACCTCGGCGTTCAGCCGCAGCGCGGCGGCGGTCGCCTGACACCGGACCGCGGGCGCGCACCAGACCCGGTCCGCGTTCGGTGCGCCGGCCTCGCGGGCGGCCTTGCGCCCGGCCTCGTCCAGCGTGCCGTCCGCCCCGAACGCGGCAGCCCGCGTCTCCCCGCTCATCGCCGGCGCCACCAGCGTCACCCTTCGTGTCACGCGGCCACACGCTACAGCGTCGCCAGGTGGGGCCGGCCGGCCCCCCAGTAGGATCCGGACAACTCGCGTACACCGTCGTACTGTTCAATGGTGCTGTACGCGTACCGTCCACCGGAAGGAGCGCTCGTGACCACTGGGGCGGTGCCGCCCGTCGGAGCGCGCATCCGGCAGGCGCGGGTGGAGCGCGGCTGGTCGGTGCGGGGGCTGGCGCGCGAGATCGGGGTGTCGGCGAGCCTGATCTCGCAGATCGAGACCGGCAAGAGCCAGCCGTCGGTGAGCACCCTGTACGCCATCACGACGGCGCTCGGCATCGCGCTGGAGGGCCTGTTCGCTGCTACCCCGCAGGCCGCCCCGCCGGCTCCCGAACCGGCGGCCGTCGCCGAACCGCTGGCCGCCGCCGCGGTGCCCGGCGCCGCGAAGGTCGCCCCCGGCGGCGTACTGCAGGCGCTGGCCGGCTTCGCCGCCGAGCCCGCCCGGCGCATCGGCCCGCTGGTGGGCCCGGGCGCGCGGGAGGTGCTGGAGCTGGACTCCGGGGTGGTGTGGGAGCGGCTCGGCCACGTCCCCGGCACGGAGGTGGACTTCCTGCTCGTCACGTACCGCCCGGGCAGTTCCTCCTCCAGCTCGGGCGGGCTGATGCGGCACCCGGGGACGGAGTACGGCTATCTGACCCGGGGCGAGCTGATCCTGAGCCTCGGCTTCGACGAGTACACGCTGCGCCCCGGCGACTCGGTCTGCTTCGAGTCCTCCACCCCGCACCGCTACCGCAACGAGGGCGACACCCCGGCGGTCGGCGTCTGGTTCGTCGCCGAGCACGGCGAACCGGTCGACTGACACCCGGGATCCCGCACGCTGCCCGGCAACTCCGGGTTGTTCAGTATGACTTGACACTCCCTTCCCGCAGTCGTTCACTGCCATTGGGCGGAACCCAGCGACAGGGATGGTGATCGCCGTGGCGATCCGGACGTACGGCCCGAACGCCGTGGACTGGGAAGAGCGCGTCGAGCCGGAGCGGCTGCGGCGCGAGCGGCTCGCCCGGCTGCGGGCCGCGCTCGACCGCTCGGATCTCGCCGCCGTGCTGAGCTTCGACTTCGCCAACATCCGCTACATGACGGCCACCCACATCGGCACCTGGGCGATGGACAAGCTCATCCGCTTCGCGCTGCTGATCCGCGGCGCCGAGCCCGTGGTCTGGGACTTCGGCTCCGCGGCCCGGCACCACCAGCTGTACAACCCGTGGCTGGACTACGAGACCAAGGACGGCGCCCCGTCCGGCGCCCGCGCGGGCATCTCCACGCTGCGCGGCGCCTTCCATCCCGGCGCCGGCATCGCCGAGGACGTCGCGGCGAAGGTCGCCGAGGAGCTGCGCGAACACGGCGTCGCCGGCGGACCGCTGGGCGTCGACCTGGTCGAGATGCCCGTCCTGACCGCGCTGCGGGCCGAGGGCGTCGACGTCGTGGACGGCCAGCAGGTGTTCCTCGACGCCCGGCGCATCAAGACCCGCGACGAGATCACCCTGCTCGCCCAGGCGTGCGCGATGGTCGACGCCGCCTACGAGGAGCTGTACGGCTTCCTGCGCCCGGGGGTGCGCGAGAACGAGTGCGTGGGCCTGGTCAGCAAGGTGCTGTACGACCTGGGCAGCGAGTACGTCGAGGGCGTCAACGCCATCTCCGGCGAGCGCTGCTCCCCGCACCCGCACGTCTACAGCGACCGGCTGATCCGCCCCGGCGACCCGGCGTTCTTCGACATCCTGCACAGCCATCTCGGCTACCGCACCTGCTACTACCGCACCTTCGCGGTCGGCAGCGCCTCCTCCGCGCAGCGCGACGCCTACACCCGCTGCCGCGCGTACATGGACCAGGCCATCGCCCTGGTCCGCCCTGGCGCGACGACGGCCGACATCGTGGCGGTCTGGCCGCGCGCGCAGGAGTTCGGCTTCCCGGACGAGACGGCCGCGTTCGCCCTGCAGTACGGGCACGGGGTGGGCCTGTCGATCTGGGAGAAGCCCATCTTCAGCCGGCTGGTCTCCCCCGAGCATCCGGAGGTGCTCGAGGAGGGCATGGTCTTCGCCCTGGAGACGTACTGGCCCGCGAGCGACGGCTGGTCGGCCGCACGGATCGAGGAGGAGGTCGTCGTCACCGCGGACGGCTGCGAGGTCATCACCAGGTTCCCGGCGGAGGAGCTGCTGGTGGCGGGCCGCAAGTACTGGACCGTGGGCGGTGCGCTCGACACCCGCCGCGAGTCGCAGTCGCACCTCAACACCGAGGCCGGGAGGGCGGCTTCGAGCGGCGGGCCCGGGAAGGCGGCTCCGAGCGGCGCGGCGGCCTCCGATGACTGAGGGCACGGACGCCGCCGGCCTCCTCGCCCTCTACGAGCAGATGGCCCTCATCCGCCGCACCGAGAAGGCCGCCCACGACCTCTTCCTCTCCGGCCTCGTCAAGGGCACCACCCATCTCGCGGCCGGCCACGAGGCGGTCGCCGTCGGCGCGAGCGCCGCCCTACGCGACGACGACTACGTCTTCGCGACCTACCGCGGCCACCACCACGCCCTGGCCCGCGGGGCCACCCCCGAGGAGTGCCTGGCGGAGCTGATGAGCCGGTCCACCGGCCTGTGCGGGGCCAAGGGCGGCTCGATGCACCTGACGAAGGCGTCGCGCGGCATGCTCGGTTCGTACGCCATCGTGGGCGCCCATCTGCCGATGGCCGTGGGCGCCGCCTGGTCGGCGCGGCTGCGCGGCACGGACCAGGTGGCGGTGGCGTTCTTCGGGGACGGCGCGACGAACATCGGCGCCTTCCACGAGGCGCTGAACCTGGCGGCGGTGTGGCGGCTGCCGGTCCTGTTCGTCTGCGAGAACAACCTCTACATGGAGTACACCCCCATCGCGGAGGTGACCGCCGTGCCCGAGCGTGTCGTGGTCTCGCAGCTCGTCCGGTCCCCGGGTGTCTACTTCGACTCCCAGAT